>JAKZXP010000342.1:0-14440 GCA_047514915.1 Terriglobia bacterium | reverse complement strand
CTCCCACCGCTCCGGCGAGTCCGAGGACACTTTCATCGCCGACCTGGCCGTTGCGACCAACGCGGGTCAGATCAAGGCCGGTTCGCTGTCGCGGACCGACCGCATCGCCAAGTACAACCAGTTACTTCGCATTGAAGAGGCGCTGGGCACCGAAGCGCGCTTTCTGGGCCGCTCGGCCTTCCCTGCATCCCGGGCAACGGCCCAGGAAGCTTCTTCGGCGCGCTAGCGTTATGTCCTATGAGTGGCTTGACCAGGTTGAACCCCTATAAGCTGTCATCCCGAGCGGAGCGAGGGACCTGCTTTTCACTCCCGGCAAAAGCAGATTCCTCGCTGCGCTCGGAATGACAATTGGGTGCGCAGTGGGCAACTGGGGCAAGCAATAAGGACACCACATTAACGAGAGGATTATGCTTCGGCCGCAGCCGCTGGTATTGGTGATCCTGGATGGGTGGGGGCACAGCCCCAAGGCGGAGAACAACGCGATCGCCCAGGCCCGCAAACCCACCTGGGAAGAGCTGACCTCGTCTTTCCCCCACACCCTGATCCACACCTCGGGACGGGCCGTCGGCCTGCCCGAGGGACAGATGGGTAACAGCGAAGTGGGCCATCTCAACATGGGCGCGGGCCGGGTGATCAACATGGACGTGACCCGGCTGGACCTGCTGATTGAGAACGGCGAGTTCTTTCAGCAGCCGCTCCTGCTCCAGGCCATGGAGCGCGCCCGGCCGCGCCAATTGCACCTGATGGGTCTGGTCAGTGACGGCGGGGTGCACTCCCACTTGACGCACCTCTATGCGCTGCTGCGCATGGCCACTGAGAACAAGGTGGAGCGCACCTTCGTCCATGCCTTCATGGACGGCCGTGACACGCCGCCTCATAGCGGCGTCGGGTTCCTTGAGCAGCTCCAGCAGCGGATGCGCACTTACGGCGTTGGGCAGATCGCCACCGTCAACGGGCGTTACTACGCCATGGATCGCGACAAGCGCTGGGCGCGCATCGAGCGCGCCTACAACGCCATGGTGCTGGGCGAAGGCCTCCGCGCCCGCGACCCGCTGGCCGCGGTCCGGGCCAGCTACGAGCACGACGTCACCGACGAGTTCATCGAACCGCTCGTGCTGACCGACGAACGCGGCGAGCCGCTGGCCCGCCTCCGCGAGGGCGACGCGGTCATCTTCTTCAATTACCGCGCCGACCGCGCCCGCCAGATGACGCGCGCCCTCACCGATCCCGAACTGGAGCAGCCCCCGCGCTCGACCGTGCCCCGCGACCTGTTCTTCGTGGGCATGACCCGCTACGACAAGACCCTGGAGGTGCCCTTCCTGCTCCCGCCCCAATCCTCCGACAAGATCCTGGCCCAGATTCTGGCCGCTGAGGGTTTGAAGAATCTGCGCGTGGCCGAGACGGAAAAATACGCACACGTCACCTACTTTTTTAACGGAGGCGTCGAGAAACCCTATGCCGGGGAGGAGCGCATGCTGGTGCCGTCCCCCCAGGTGGCCACCTACGACCTGATGCCCCAGATGAGCGCGGAGGGAATCGCCGAAGCGGTGGAGAAGGCGGTGGCCTCCGGCTCCTTTGACCTGCTGGTGGTCAATTTTGCCAACGCCGACATGGTGGGCCACTCCGGGAAACTGGAGCCGACGACACGAGCCGTCGAAGCGGTGGATGCCTGCCTGGGCCGGGTTCACCGCGCGTTGCGACAAAGAGGAGGCGCGCTGATCGTCACCGCCGACCACGGCAATGCCGAGGTCATGGTGGACCCAGCCAGCGGTGGTCCCCACACCTTCCATACCACTAACCCGGTGCCGCTGCTGATCGCTGCCGAAGGCGCCTCCGCCTGGAAACTGCGCGCCGACGGTTCGTTGCGCGACATCGCTCCCACGATCCTGAGCATGCTCGGCCTGCCCCAGCCGAAAGAGATGAGTGGCAGCGACCTGCGCCTGTTGCCAGGTTCCGCCTGAGATGGCGCTTCCCAAAAGCCAGGAGAAGCGGATCCGCGCCATGATTGCGCAGGTGCACGAGCGTCGGCTGGCCGAGTCACTGGCCCCGGTGGAGGAGACGATCCAGCGCTGGCGCGAGGGCGAGGGGACTGTGTTTGCGGTGGACGAAGCGATCCACCTGCACCAGATGCGCTCCAAACGCTATTGGAACCTCTACGCCCACACCGCTGCCACCTCGCCCCAAGTCCTCTACATCCTGGACGAAGCGCTGGAGCTGGGGCTCATCTCGCCTGAGCAGCACCGGGAATTGGCCCGCATTCGGCTCGTCACGCGCTAGTCCCGCGACCGGCCGGCTCACTTAAGGCCAGCCCACTTATGGATTGCCGGAAACGGGAATTCTAAGGAAGGGGCTTGCTGTCCTGGATCAGTGGAACAGCCAACGTCGGACCGGATTGCGATGGGGCTGAGTTCAGCAACGGCGCCAGCTCAGAGAGGCTGTCCACCATCAAGTCGGGCGGGTGTTGCTCGAAGGTTTCCGGCGCAAAGCCGTAGCTGACCCCACAGGTCTGGATGCCTGCGTTGCGCCCGGTGATCACGTCCACATCGGAATCGCCCACCATCATCGCCTGCTCGGGCGGAACTCCGGTGTCTTGAAGGATGGTGAACACACCCTCCGGGTGAGGTTTCTTGGTAGGAAAACTGTTTCCGCCAAAGACGTGGCGGAAGCGGCTGGCAACTCCCAACTCTTCCAGAATTTCCCGGCTGATGCGCACCGGCTTGTTGGTGAGCACCGCCAGAATGCGGTCGCTGAGCGCCTCCAGCGCTTCGGGCACGCCGGGATACAAACGCGTGTGATCCAGCTTGTGATCGCGATAGTAGGCCAGGAAAAACTCGACCGCTCGCGCCAGCTCCTCCTCGGTGAACTTCGGCCCAATCGCCCGCCGGATCAGCTTGGGCGCGCCCTCGCCGACATAGGAATAGATTCTTTCCTCGTCCATGGGCGGCAGGTGGAGGGAAGCGCGGGTGGCGTTGACCGCCACCGCCAGGTCGAGCTTGGAGTCAATCAGCGTGCCGTCCAGATCGAAAATCAGCAGGCGAATCTGCATCGCTCGGGCTATTGTATCATCCTGACGGAGGAGCACCCTTGGCCCAAGTCTTCCCCTTCGCGGCTCTGCGTTACGCAGCAGAAAAGGTAGGTCCGCTGGAGAGCGTCATCACCCAGCCTTACGACAAGATCACTGCCCCGATGCTGTCGCGCTACCAGAGCCTGAGCCCGTACAACCTGGCACACATCCTCAAGACCACAGACTACGCCGGAGCGGCGGCGCGTCTGAAGAGCTGGCTGGCGGAGGGCGCGCTGCGAGCTGACCCGGCCCCTGCCATCTATCCTTACTTCTTGAGATACCATCTGCCCGGTTCGGATCAGGTGCTCACTCGCAAAGGCTTCATTGCCGCTGGCCGGCTGGAAGAGTATCGGGCGGGCGTGGTGTACCGTCACGAACAGACGCTATCGGGTCCCAAGCAGGATCGCCTGGAATTGCTGCGATCCACCCGCGCTCACTTCGGCCAGCTTTTTATGCTCTATTCCGACCCGGCCGGAGAAGTGGAGCGCCTGCTGGACGCAGCCACGGCCGCCGAACCGCTCCAGAAGCTGAGCGACGAGTATGGCGGCGAGCACATGGTGTGGCGCGTAGAACAGCCTCCGGCCATTGAAGCCCTCCAGCGGGCCATGGCCGACAAGAAGCTGCTAATCGCCGACGGCCATCACCGCTACGAGACGGCGCTGGCCTTTCGCGAGGAATGCCGGCGCTCGCCCGAACACCGTCCTGGTGGTCGGTGCGAGGCGGTGATGATGACCTTGGTGAACATGGAGGCACCGGCGCTGACCATCCTGCCCACCCACCGCCTGCTGGCGCGCCTGCCGGGCTTGGACCGAGCCGCTTTGCTGGAAGCCGTGGGGCGTTACTTTGAATCGCTGCCGATGAGCCCGGAGGAAGGTCAGCGGCGGTTGGCTACGTATGGCGCCGGCCAGGCTCTCGGCCTCGCACTTGCCGGCGTGGGCGGCCCCGATTTTTTCCTGCTCCGCTTGCGCTCGGAAACCGATCTGGCCGCCTTGCTGGCTGAATCATCTCCCGCCCAGCGCAGCCTGGACGTAGTGGTGCTGCACAATCTGCTCTTGGGCCGCTGCCTGGGGATCGACGAGCGAGCCGTCCGCGAGCAAAAGTTCCTGGAGTACGTACGGGAATTTGAAGCGGGTCTCAAGGCAGTGGCCGACGGGGCGGCTGCCTGCTTCTTCCTCAACCCCGTGCGGATTGAACAAGTGCGGGAGATCGCCTTCAGTGGAGGTGTGCTCCCGCAGAAATCCACCGACTTCTATCCGAAGCTTCTCTCCGGCCTAACGATCTACCGCGTGCCCGATTGAGGATTACGGGACACCAACGACCGGCCTCGTCACTGGAGCGACCCGCTGGACGCGTCGGGTGAGAGAGTGTAGGATTGAAATCCCGAAGCGAGCCCTGTAGCTCGCCTGAAGAAGAGGACATTGAATGGCTCAGAAATCCAACAAGACCTGGCAGGCGAAGAACATGGGCAGCGGCACCTTTCTGATTTCCAAGCCGAAACGCAAGAAAGCTAAGCTGCACGCCAGCCGGGTGAGGAACAAGCGGCGGGCGCGGTAGCGGCAGTCGAGCAGAGCATCCCCCCTGAGGGGGATGCCTCCGCGTAGTTGCCTGAGCAAGCCGAGGGAGTTCTTATGCCGCGCTGCTGGCAGCTTGTGCCGTGCGGCGCTTCAGGGCAGTAGACACCACCCAGCACAGGGCTTCGGGCCGGTAGGGTTTCTCCAACAGGTCAAAGGCGCCGGCGTCCAGTGCCTCCACCCAAAGGCGTTCGTCGGCCAGGCGAGTCAGAAGGACGACCGCGCCGGGTGTTTTCATGCGCCGGAACAGATTCACCGCTTCCTTCCAATCCAGGCCGTCTGCATCGCAGAGTATTACGCTGGCTGGGGAATCAGCCTGGCGCAGGATGGCGTCCAGCAGGCCATCCGCGCGGTGCAGCGTAAGCCCAGTGGGTTGTATGTGTGCCGAAAGGGTGGCGAAATCTTGAGGGTTCACTGACTACGGCGAGGATACAGGATGTCGAGGCCATTGCTCCTCCTCAGGCCCCGCTGGCCACCCGGAAAAGGGTGCCCACTGCTCGGTTCCGAGGGAGGTCGGCGGCGCAAATCAGCCAACTGCAGGATAGCTCCGATAACAAGTTGGTGTCAAGGTGAAGGGGGCGCGTTTGCTGGCGAGCGGCGGTAAAATGCTGGATGCCCTAGCGTCAGCGTGGTCGCGGAAGAGGTAATCATGTTTCAGTGGATTTGTAACAGCTGTGGGCGTGTCTGGGACGTATCCGTATCGGAGTGTCCGCAGTGCGCCGGGCGTCCCGGTCAGCAACCTTTGCCCGGCGGCAGGCGTGTTCGGGTGCGCGTGACCGGGACGCGGCGCTGGGCGGTGATGGGTGGAATCCTGGCGCTGGTGGCCGTTACCGTTTACCTGGCCCTGCCTCCGGTGCTGGCTTCCTTGAGGCAATTGCGTGCGCGGCCGGCGCCAGCAGCAGCGCCCACCACGCCCCCCCCAGTGCTGCTGCCCCCGGAGCGAGCTGAGCCGCTTCGCGAGACCCTGGAGGTTTCCGGCGTGCGGATTTACACCGATCGGGACGCGCGCGTCCGCGTCGTGGCCCTGGTCACCAACCATAGCAGAGAGCAACTGGAGAATCTTTCTTGTCGGGTGGACCTGCGGCGGGCTGGCAGCCACGATCGCACAGCACTGGCCTCCTTCTTGTTTGAACTGCGCGGCACGCTGGCGCCCCACGGCTTTCGCGAGGTCCAGGCGCCGCTGGAGTTGGCAGTTCCCTTGCGCGATGTGCCGGAATGGCAAGAGTTAGAAATGCACTTGGAATCTTGCAACAAACAATAAACTGCAATTTGTACTGGCGAAGTTCGAAATAATTGAGCGGGTGGTCCTGCACCTGCAAGGTCTGCAAAGGTCTGGAGGTTCCAGGCCCGTGGCTGCAAGCGGTCAAGCTGGGCTACGGGCGCGGCGAACTGCTGGCTAAGGTGGGTTGGGGGGACCAGACTGCCGCAACGAATGGGAGTTTGTTGAGGACGAACGCCGCATCCAGCGGAGCCTCACACCGCGGGCACTTCTGTCCTGGAGACACAGCCAGACGACGCCTGCCCACTACGCTGGTGGTCAAACCAACCCAAGCCTCCACGGTTCGGGTGCAGAGGGTGCAATAGACCTTCGTCCGTATCGTCTTCCCTCTTAAATCTTTCACGGCAGTCGCCATCTCGATACTCATCGGCAGATTCTCCGGCTTACATTAGACGAGCCGGGGTCACCAATAGTTGCGTGCAGTTCTGCTTGTGGCAGGGGGCTGGGAAACCCTCCGGCTTGACTGCTCCATGACGACGCCAGCTCGGTAAGCTTTTCAAACTACGGTCGGTAAGCTTTTCAAACTACAAGGCTGCGGACATCCGTTGGCGGCCTTCGGTGAAGCCCGTAGGCGGCCTTCGGTGAAGAATGACAAGCAGTTGGAACGAAGCGCGCGAGCCGCCGGGGGGAAATTGTTTGACAGTTCCGCGAAAGCTCTGCTAGGTTGACGCCTTGCCTGGCCACCGGCGCCTGGCCACCGGCAAGGCTGGGTGCCTATCGTGATTCTCCCCTGCTGGTTTAGAATATAGGGTTGAGCGAAGGAGGCATCTTCATTGGCCAAGTCGCGTCTTCACTATCTGGTTACTTCCGAGTCGGTTACCGAGGGACACCCGGACAAGATCGCCGACCAGATTTCTGATGCCGTCCTGGATGCGGTCCTGGCCCAAGACCCCACCGGACGGGTGGCCTGCGAATGCCTGCTGACCACCGGGCTGGCCTTGGTTGCGGGGGAAATCACCACCAGGGCGGTCGTGGACTATCCCACGGTCGTTCGCAACACGATCAAGGAGCTGGGCTATACCGATGCCCGGTACGGGCTGGATTACGAAAGCTGCTCGGTGCTAACCGCCATTCACGAGCAGTCTCCCGACATTGCCATGGGCGTGGATCCAGGGGGAGCGGGCGACCAGGGGATGATGATTGGCTACGCCTCGGACGAGAGCGAGGAGTTAATGCCGCTGCCCATCTTGCTGGCGCACAAGCTCACCCGTCGTCTGACCCAGTGCCGTAAGGAAGGCCTCCTGGAGTACCTGCGCCCGGATGGCAAGTCACAGGTAACGGTCGAGTATGAAGGGGACCGGCCGGTGCGGGTGGATACGGTCGTGATCTCGGCGCAGCACGCCGAACAGGTTCGGATGGAACAACTCCGCCGGGACATCCTGGAACAGGTCATCAAGCCGGTTCTGCCCTCCCACTTGAGCGACCATAGAATCAAGTTCCACGTCAACCCGACCGGGCGCTTTGTGTGCGGCGGCCCGCACGGCGACACCGGCTTGACCGGACGAAAGATCATCGTCGATACCTATGGAGGTGTTGGCCGCCACGGCGGCGGGGCGTTTTCCGGCAAGGACCCCTCCAAGGTGGATCGGTCCGCCGCCTATATGGCCCGATACATCGCCAAGAATCTGGTGGCAGCCGAGCTTGCCCGCCGGGCGGAGGTTCAGCTGGCGTATGCCATTGGAGTGGCCGAGCCGGTCTCGGTGATGGTGGACACGTTCGAGACGGGAGCCATGCCTGAGGACCGGTTGGTCGAACTGGTCCGCGACACTTTCTCTCTGACCCCCCTGCGAATCATTGACCACTTGCAGCTCCGGCGCCCGATTTACCGGAGGACCGCGGCCTACGGGCACTTCGGCCGTACCGAGCCGGAGTTCACCTGGGAGCGCACCGACAAGGCGGCGGACTTGCGCAGCGCCGCTGGTGTTTCCGCGACCGCCCAAGCCCACTGAGGAAACTCGAAGACTACCATGTCCACTGTTCCCAAGATGACGTTTGATATTCAGGATCCTGGCCTGGCCGACTCGGGCAGACAGCGCATTGACTGGGCCAACCAGTCCATGCCCGTGCTCCAGTTGATCCGTAAGCAGTTCATCAAGGCCCAGCCTTTACAGGGCATCCGGATTTCCGGCTGCCTCCACATTACCAGCGAGACGGCCAATCTGGCGATTACCCTGCGGGACGGCGGCGCCCAGGTGATCTTGTGCGCCTCCAACCCGCTCAGTACCCAGGACGACGTGGCGGCCGCGCTGGTGCGCGACTACAGCATCCCGGTATTCGCCATCAAGGGTGAGGACGACAAAACCTACTACTCGCATGTCGATGCGGCCCTGGACCACCGGCCGCAGGTCACCGTAGACGACGGGGCCGACTTGATCACCACCGGTCTGACGAAGCGCCGCGAGGCTCTGGCCGAGGCCATCGGGGGGACCGAGGAGACCACCACCGGCGTCGTCCGGCTGCGCGCCATGGCCCGCGAAGGTGTGCTGCCCTATCCGATGATCTCGGTGAACGATGCCTACACCAAGCACCTGTTCGACAACCGCTACGGAACCGGCCAGTCCACCATTGACGGCATCCTGCGGGCAACCAACCTGTTGCTGGCCGGTCTCAAGATAGTGGTGGGCGGGTACGGCTGGTGCGGTCGCGGGCTGGCTTCACGCTCGCGAGGCTTGGGCGCCGAGGTTATTGTCACCGAGGTAGATGCCACGCGGGCCCTCGAAGCCGTCATGGATGGCTACCGCGTCATGTCCATGGCTGAAGCTGCCCGCATTGGCGACATTTTCGTCACCGTGACCGGCAATAAGAACGTCATTGGCCGCGAACACTTTGAACTTATGAAGAACGGGGCGGTGCTGGCCAACTCCGGCCACTTTAACGTCGAGATTGACCTTCCCGCGCTGGAAAAGATGGCCTCCGCCAAGCGCCGCGGCCGCGAGTTTGTGGACGAATATTCCATGCGCGACGGCCGGAAGATCTACCTGCTGGCCGAGGGCCGCCTGATTAACCTGGCCGCGGCCGAGGGGCATCCGGCGGCAGTGATGGACATGAGCTTTGCCAACCAGGCCTTGTCGGTCGAATACCTGGTGAAGAGCACCGGGCAACTGGAGAACAAGGTGTACCCGGTGCCTGAGGCGATTGACAAGAACGTGGCCCGGCTGAAGCTGGAGTCCATGGGCTTGAAAATTGACCGCTTAACTCCAGAACAGGAAGCTTACCTGGCTTCCTGGTCAGAAGGGACCTGATCCTAAATAGAAATGCGGGACGTGGGCTCTTGGGCGCTCAATCGCGCCGAAGTGTTGGGTGCCAGCTATGCGGACGTCCGGGTGGTAGAGACGCGCGAGCGCTTTATTTCCACCAAGAACGGCAAAGTAGGCCAGGCCGCCGTCAGCGAGACGCTGGGGCTGGGCGTCCGGGTGCTGGCCGGAGGCGCCTGGGGGTTTGCCTCCACCGACACGCTCACCCGCGCGAGAGTCGAAGAGACCGCCTCGCGGGCCGTGGCCATTGCTCACGCTTCCGCCTTGGTCAAGCAGCGCGATGTGGTGTTGGCCCCCGAAGAAAAGATTGAGGCCGCCTGGGAGTCCCCTGTCGGTAAGGATCCATTTGCCACCGGCATTGATGAGAACATCGCCCTGCTGCTCGAGGTGGACAAGGAACTGCGCCGCGTGGCCGGGGTCACGCTGGCAGAAGCTGCGCTGGATTTCCGGCGCCAGGAGCAGCTCTTCCTGAGCACGCTGGGTTCGGTGATTCACCAGACTCGCTATGTGACCGGCGGCGGATTCGCCGCCTTTGCCTTTTCCGGAAATGAGATCCAGAAGCGCTCCTATCCCAGCTCCTTCGGCGGGCAATACCAGCTCCGGGGCTACGACCTCATTGAAGAACTGCGGCTGGTGGAGAATGCTCCACGAATCGCCGAGGAAGCGGTGGCTCTGCATCACGCCCACCAGTGCCCGGAAGGTGTGCGGGACCTGGTCCTGGATAGCTCACAACTGGCGTTGCAAATCCACGAATCCATCGGCCATCCCATCGAATTGGACCGGGTGCTGGGGACCGAGGCGAATTACGCCGGCGGAAGCTTCCTCACGCTGGACCAGCTTGGCCGCCTGCAGTATGGCTCGGAAATCGTCAACGTGGTTGCCGACGCCCGCCCGGAACATGGCCCCGGGCTGGGCACGTTCGCGTTCGACGACGAGGGTGTCCCTGCGCAATCGACCGACATCATTCGCAATGGGCAGTTCACAGGCTACCTCACCTCTCGGGAGACGGCTCCGGCCCTCGGCTTGCCGCGTTCCAACGGAACCATGCGGGCGGAGAGCTGGAACCGCATCCCGCTGATCCGCATGACCAACGTCAGCCTGCTGCCCGGAGACCGCAGCCAGGAGGACCTCGTGGCCTCCACCGACAACGGCATCTACATGGAAACCAACCGGAGCTGGTCCATTGATGACAAGCGCTACCACTTCCAATTCGGTTGCGAGGTGGGCTGGGAAATCAAGAACGGCAAGAAGACCCGGATGGTGAAGAACCCCAGCTACAGCGGGATCACCACCGAGTTCTGGAACTCTTGTGACGCCATTGCCAACCGCGACCACTGGGTGTTGTGGGGCACCCCCAACTGCGGTAAGGGCCAGCCGTCGCAGACGATGGGGACCGGCCACGGCGCATCCCCGGCCCGCTTCCGTGGCGTGAAGGTGGGCGTCGCCTATTCAGGCTGATTGCGCATTTCGGGATTCCGCATTTCGAACGTATCCACAGATTTCGCAGATTTTCCACAGAGTGCCGGGAAGTTTTTTCTGCGAAATCTGCGGATCATGGTTCTTGATTCAGTTCTTCTGATTTCGAAATACCAGGACCAAGTTCATGCTTAAGCCTGAACGCTGTCAGGAGATTTTTGAAACAGTCCGAAAGTTTAGCGACGCCGACGAAACCGAAGCGCTGATCGAGGGTGGCGTCCACGAACTGACCCGCTTTGCCAATAACAGCATTCACCAGAACGTAGCGGAAGAGGGCTACGTGCTTTCGGTGCGCACCGTCTATGGCGCCCGGACGGCGCGCGCCACCACCAACAAGTTCGACGAGGATTCCATTCGCCGGGTGGTGGCCGCTTCAGCTGCGGTGGCCCGTCAACAGCAATCCGACCCCGAGCTGCCGCCCCTGCCCGGCCCGGAGAACTGTCCCGGTGTGGAGCGCTATTTTGAGGCCACTGCCGCCATGACGCCGGAAGCGCGCGCCACCGGCGTCCGACAGGCGGTCCAGGTGGCCCAGCAGCACGGCCAGACCGCGGCCGGCATCCTATCCAGCGGCACCGATATGCTGGCCATGCTGAATTCCCGTGGCCTGTTCGCCTATCACAGGGAAACCGACGCGGAGTTCTCCGTGACCATGCTGGCCCAGAACAGCTCAGGCTGGGCCAAGGCCAATGCGCCGGACGTGCGGGGCATCCCGGTCGAGGAGCTAGCTCTGCGCGCCTCCACCAAGGCCGCGCTCAGTGCTGATCCCGCAGAGATTCCTCCCGGGCGCTACACTGTCTTGCTGGAGCCTTCCGCCGTGCTGGACCTGGTCGGCTTCCTGTTCTACGACTTTGCCGGCCGCTCGGTGTATGACAAGCGCAGCTTCTTGACTGGCCGCCTGGGAACCAAGCTGTTTGGTGAGAACATCACCGTAGTGGATGATGTCTACCACCCGCTGCAATCCGGCGCCCCGTTTGATGGCGAAGGGACGTGCCGCAAGCCGGTGGTACTGGTGGAGCGTGGCGTGGCTGTCAACCTGGTCTATTCCCGGCAGACCGCCCACCTCATGAAGACTCAGCCCACCGGGCACGGGTTTCCCCTTCCCAACGAGGTCGGCGAGGCTCCCATGAACATCGTGTTCGCCGGCGGCAGCACCTCGCTGGACAGCATGATCGCCTCGACCGGGCGCGGCATTCTGGTCACCCGCCTCTGGTACATCCGCGAAGTGGACCCGTACCAGAAGATTCTGACCGGAATGACCCGGGACGGCACCTTCCTGGTGGAAGAGGGGAAGCTGCGCCGCGGTATCTTCAACTTCCGCTTCAATCAAAGCCTGATCGAGATGCTTTGCAATGTGGAGGTGCTGGGGATTGCCGAGCGCGCCGCCGGCGAAGAGTCTTTCGAGATGGTGGTGCCCCCGATGAAGGTCCGCGACTTCCACTTCACCGAAGTCACAAAATTCTGACTGTCACTACGCTCGCAAGCTAAAATGCCGTAAAACTCTCAGCCGCGGAACACTTCCGCCTTGAGCACCCCCACGTAGGGCAGGTTACGGTAGCGCTGCTGGTAGTCCAGCCCGTAGCCTACTACGAAGCGGTCGGGGATTTCGAAGCAGCGGTAGCGCACCGGGACCTTGACCAGCCGGCGGGGCGTCTTGTCCAGCAGGGTGCAAACGGCCAGGCTGTTGGGCTGGCGCGCCGCCAGGGTCTTGAGCAGATAGCGGAGGGTCAGACCGGTGTCCACGATATCCTCCACCAGCAGGACGTCTTCTCCAGAGATGCTTTCGTCCAAGTCCTTGACAATCCGAACCACGCCCGAGTTGGCGGCGCGTGGAAACGGAGAGACAGCCAGGAAATCCATGCGCACAGGCGGCCGCAGGGCGCGAGCCAAGTCGGCGCCGAAGAACAGCGCCCCGCGAAGCACGGTGATCAGCGTCAGCTCCTTGCCGGCATAGTCGGAGGAGATTTCACCGGCCACCTCAGCCACGCGCCGACGAATTTCTTCCTCGGGAAACAGGATGCGTTCCAAGTCCGGATGCATGGGATGAGTGGACAGTTTAGAATGAAGGGTTAGAAGTTAAAAGCCAAGACCACCCAGCACGCGCCAGCACGCGCCAGCACGCGATTGTCAACTCCCTACGCTTAACTCTTCGCGCCGGTACTGCGCTCCCAGCTTGAAGATCAAGTCTTCGACGTCCTTCTGGTAGAGGACGCGGATGTTGACCTCCGGGTGCAGCTCACGCAGCCGCTTGACCTTGCGGTTCTTGCGGGTGACCAGGGATTGCTTCATGGTGGTCAATTCCACGTACAAGCCCAGTTCGGGTAGGTGGAAGTCGGGCGTGAAGGCTTCGACCACGACGCCCTGCTCGTTCCACTCGATGGGGAAGGTGCGCGGCTCGTACTCCCACTCGATGCGATAAAAGTCCATCAGGCGGGAGAAGACGCACTCGCTGGGGTGGGCAAAGGAGACGCGTTCGAGCAGCGCCGAGCTGGGCAGGTCGGAAAAGTGCCGGGCCAGGCGCATCTTGCTTTGCACCTTCATGCGCTCGCCGGCCTCGGCCGAAAGCCGGCCTGCGCTGCGCAACTGAATGGAATCCACGGCGGACATCGCCAGGTCCATGGCGTGATCCTGATCCAGCGCCGCGGTGTTCAGAACCAGATGGTAGAGATCCGATCGCTCCGCGCTGCGCCTGAAAACCATCCGAAGGTACCGCGCCCGGGCGGCGTCCCGGCGGGCCACCAGTTGAGCGGCGGCGGGCGGAGCCAGGGCCAGCTCGGCAGCCACCGTCGCAGCGCGCCAGGAGCGCGGTGCCACCACGCGCAGGTGCGCCGCGCAGGACGCTTCGTGGAACAGGCACTGGCCACCCAGTCCCACCAACACAAAATCCTCAACCGTTGCCAGATCCGCCACCACAGTGGTCACTAGGTCAGCGTAGAGGTTCAGTTCTGCGGCCGGACGCCCATTAGGACTCCCGTTGGCGTCCGGCCCGTGGGCTCCCGGTTCTTCACTTTCGGTGGCTGGGGCTGGCGGTTCCATGCCGCACAGCTCGCGCATCTGCTGCTCGACAATTTCTCGGGTGAGGAGCCGGAATCCGGTGCGCCGCGCCAGCTCCCGGGCAATGTCTGCCCCGCGGCTGCCGAACTGTCGAGATACAGTCAGGATTGCCATCTCAATTATGAGACGCCCGGAGATGGCCGCTGGTGCCCATCCTTGGGCCTTCCGTTCCCGCTCAGGCCCACGCCTAGGATGGAACGGAGTCAAACAGAATGCAAGCAGAATGTTTTACCAGCCAGGGTCCAGGATTCAGGGGCAGGAGCAGAAGTCAGAAGTCCGAAGATACGGCATCTTGGATTCGGCGGGATAAGCGAGCGCCATGCAGAAGGTTATTCGTACATTTCCTCGCGTCGAAGGGACCCACGTACCTTGCCGGGGACGGCGCCCAGCAGTGCAGCCTTCTTCTTCTGCTGCCGGTACGACTGGGGCTTCCTTCTTTTTCGCGGTTTGGACTTTCTTTTGGTCGGCACTGGCCAGCTCCCGACTGCACAGAGTTGCGTCTGCTTCTGAGTTCTAAGGCCCTATAGAGCGGATGGCGCGTTCCAGCTCGGCGCTGTCAGCGGGGACCTGTCGGAGGCGGTTGGCGAAGCGACTCTCCAAGAGCTGCCCAGCGCACTCCAATTCTCCGGCGTGGTAGCGCAAGATGTAGTCGGGGTCTTTCAGCAGGTGGCCGGTCAGCACGGCCACCACGTCCTCTTGGGAAGAGATTTTTCCGGAAGCAATCAGTTTCTTGACGCCGGCCAGG
>JAKZXP010000341.1:0-3481 GCA_047514915.1 Terriglobia bacterium | reverse complement strand
CGTCGGCGCTGGTCGCGTAGCGCACGAGAGAGGCCCGGTTGGCACCGAGCTGCCGTGCAGCGGTCAGCATGGCGATGACCGGCCCGTAGCCGCACATCGTGTTGTTCTCACGCCGAAGCACTTCGTAGAGGCGGCGTGGATTCAACTCCAGGATGGCGTCGATCGCTTGGCGATCCTTGACGCGGGTAATGCCGTCCGGCTCGTAGTGGTTCATGTCGCTGGAAGCGATGATCAGTAGCGGCCGGGCAGCTAAGGTCGCCGTTCGCCCCAGCGCCTGTCCCAGTTCTTCCAGCCGGGTAAAGTCGCCCAAGCCGACCGCGATGGGCACAAAGGTAAAGCTGGGAACCAGGCGCTGAACAAAAGGCAACTGCACCTCGAGGGCATGTTCCGCGGCGTGGGCTTCGGAATCCTCGCTGGCCAGCGGGTACTCGCGCTTCAGCAGCTCTGCCATTTCTATGTCCACCGCGGCCCGACCCAACGGCGTCACCCACTCTCCGGACCCGTATAGGGCCAGCGGCCGGCCGCGCCCGGAGTGATTGGGGCAGAGGATCACCAACAGTGGTGGAAGCTGCAAAGCGCCGTAGACGGCTCCGGCAACGTGGCCGGAGTACATGTAGCCGGCGTGAGGAACGACACAACCCAGTGCCCGCAAGGGTTCCGGGGCTGGGACGATGTAGCGGTCCAGATCCCGGCGCAGGGTTTCCGGGTTGGCCGGATAGAAGCGTCCGGCCACCGCGGGCGATCGAAGCATGACCTGCCTCCCTCCACCAATGATCCCATTCTAGCGGATGGAATCCGCCGGTGCCAGCGCCCTGCCGTGCCCTGCGGGTCCTAGTCGGCTCGAAGGAGATTGCGGCTTGCACGCCTTCAGCTGCTGTGAGACTGGCGAGCCAAGCTGCGGAAAAGGTTGCCTGCAATCAGGAATGTGCGCTAGAGAATCCGGGGAGAGTCTTTGGGGTGTTTGCGAGGTTAGTGCCTCTCTTCGTCAACGGAAATCTTCAACGCCTTAAGGAATTCCGTGTCCTGGGTGGTGAACTGCGCTCGTCCCGGGCGATTCGTCACGCTCTTCAGCGGCTCTTTCTTGATGCTTTCTTCCCGCCGGTTAAATCCGATCGTGGCTTCCAGCACCAGAAAGACGTCGTAGCCGGCGTGCTTGATGTTGCCGATGACTTCGGCAATCCGCTCGGATTCCGACAGCGATTCGTTGATCGCGTCGCCCAGCTCCTTTATCAGCTGCTTCAGCTGCTCGTCCAAGTTGACAATCCTTCTCTCGGTAGCATTGTCCCCTTGCGGTCCCGGGGCACCCGCCTCAGCTTCTCCCGTGCACCTTCTGCGATAGTAACCTTGCGGTGCAATTCTGTCAACGAGAACCAGGAGAACTTGGGGCAGGTGGGTGAGCGCCCTGCGTGGAAGGCGCGTCTTCTTGTTTGGACGTGCGACACGCGGCTCTGGGCGCGTGTCCCGGTCCAGCGGCCGGCGGATGTGCTCCATCGCTTGCCAGACGGCTTCGATGCCTTATACAATTGAGCCTTATACAATAGGGCTTTATATAATTTGGAGTAGTCTGTGTGCAGACTCTTCGCGCTCGCCGACCCGGGCGGTGTGGAGAGGTGAGTTTCACTTTTTGGAGCGACTCGAGACATGTTCCAGTTTTTTCGACGCAGAGACACATGGGTGCGGGTCTTCCTAGCGGCGCTACTGCTGCTGGTCTGCATCATGCTGGTGGTGACTTTGATTCCCGGGATCGGGAGCGAGACTTTCGATGAGGCGGTGGTGGCCACGATCGGCAGCGAGAAGGTTACCGGCACAGATTTGCTTCGCCAGCTCCAGCAGGTCACGAGGGGCAACCGGATGCCCCCTGACTTGCTCCCTCTGTATGCGCCACAGATCTTGGAGCGGCTGGTAACGGAGAAAGCGATTCAACAGGAAGCGCGGCGCCTGGGTCTGACGGTCTCGACCGAGGAGCTGCTTGGCCAGGCGCGACTGAACCCCCAGCTTTTCCCCGATGGGAAATTCGTTGGCCGCGACGTCGTTGAGACCCAGTACGGGATGAGCTTGGAGCTCTTTCAAGAGAGATTGCGCGACTACTTGCTGGAGCTAAAACTGCGCCGCGTTGTTACCGCCGGCGTCACGGTGAGCGACCAGGAGGTAGCCCGCGAGTTTCACCGCCGCAATGACAAGCTGCGCATCGAGTACGCGCTGCTAAAGACGGCTGATGTGAGGAGCACGCTGCGCGTCACTGGAGCCGAAGTCGCTGAATTCTTCGAAAAGAACTTGAGCCGCTACCAGGTGCCTGAGCGCCGGCAGTTCAGGCTGCTGCACTTGCAAACCGCCAGGGTCAAGGACACCGTTTCGGTCAGCGAACAGGAACTACTCCGCTATTACAGGCAGAATCGGGACCGCTATCGCGTCGAGGACCGGGTGCAGGTCAGCCACATTCTGCTGAAGACCGTGGGCAAAGAGCCGGACGAAATCGAGGCGGTGCACAAGCGCGCCGAGCAAATCCTGGACCGGTTGCGCAAGAAGGAAGATTTCGCAAAGCTCGCCAGGCAGTATTCGGACGACGCTGCTACCACACCCAAGGGAGGCGACCTGGGCTGGATCGTGCGCGGCCAGACCGTGCCTGAATTTGAGGAGGAGGCCTTTTCGCTGGAGCCGGGCGCTCTCAGCGGTGTCATCAAGACACAGTATGGCTTTCACATCGTGAAGGTGCAGGAACGCCAGCGAGCTCATCAGCAGACGTTCGAGCAGGTGCGCGATCAGATCCTGCCGCTGATTACCCAGGAAAAGGCGGCGCGCGCCGCTGAAGATCGGGTGCAGAAGACGCAGAGGGACCTCCGGGAAAATCCCGGTTCCTTCCAGGCCGTGGCGGAGCAACTGGGCGTGCCGGTGCTCGAGACGGACCTGTTGGAACGAGGCAAACCCGTGCCCAACATCGGCGTGTCGCCAGCGCTGGAGGACGCGTTGTTCTCGGCGACCCTCCAGCCGAACGAGATCACGCCCGTGGTTCCGGTTCGCGACGGCTTCGTGGTGGGTTCCCTGGTGCGCATCAACCCGGCGCATCCGGCCGAATTGACCGAAGTCCGCGACCAGGTGGAAAAGGATCTGCGCCTTGAACAGGCCGGGCAGCAGGTGGTTTCCCGGATGAGGGATCTGGCCGAGCGAGCTCGCAAGCTAAAGAATCTGAAGAGCGCGGCAGCCTCCCGCAAACTTGCTGTGAAGACCAGCGAGGCTTTCACCCGTCAAGATTCCGTGCCCGATGTGGGTGCCGCCGCCGATCTGTGGGAAGCCGCGTCGTCTTTGAGCGTGGGGGAGATCGGCGGACCGGTGGCGGTCCCCGATGGGCAGGTCGTCTTCGGTCTCCTGGAACGGCAGCCGGCCCCGGCCGAAGAGCTGGCTAGCAGCAGCGATGCGTTGCGCCGGGAGCTGCTAGAGGCCAAGCGCAATCTGGCCTACCAGTTGTTCGCCGACCACTTGAAGG
>JAKZXP010000340.1:0-4285 GCA_047514915.1 Terriglobia bacterium | reverse complement strand
ATTGAACAGCGGGGGGGGAAGCTGAATCGCATGAGCCTGGAGGCACTGGCGGCAGCCCAGGCCATCGGCCGGGAGCTGGCGCGCGACGTGGAGGCGGTGGTCCTCGGGCAGGGCGGGGCAGCGCTGGCTGCCGAGATCCCGGCCGCCCGCGTCTACGCTCTGGAGCATCCGCTGCTGGAGCCCTACACGCCCGACGCCCATTGCCTGGCATTGAAGCAGACGGTGGAACAATTGAAGCCTTGGCTGGTGCTGCTGCCCCATACCTATCAGGTGCGCGACTTCGCGCCGAAGCTAGCGGCCTCGCTGGGCCGCGGCTTCATCAGCGACTGCATCGGCTACCAGATCCAGGACGGCGAACTTCTGTTTACCCGGCAACTGTTTCAGGGCCGCATCAACGCCGACGTCGCCTTCGCTGGCGACCCACCCTATTTCGCCTCCGTTCAGGCAGGGGCCTTCCGCGCCGATCAGCTTCCTGCCAGGACGCCCGCGGTGGAAAAGCCGGAGGTGGAAAAGATCGAAGTGCGGCTCGAGGCTTCCGACATCCGCACCGTCCCTGGCGAGCTGTTCCAGGAAGCCAAGCGCACGGTGGACCTGAGTCAGGCCGAGGTGATTGTGGCCGTGGGACGGGGCATCAAGGAGAAAGAAAACCTGGCCCTCGCCGAGCAGCTCTGCGAGGTGCTGAACGCGGAGCTGGGCGCTTCGCGACCCATTTGTGACAATGGTTGGCTGCCCATGGAGCGCCAGATTGGCAGCTCGGGCCAAACCGTCGCTCCCAAACTGTACATCGGCCTGGGCATCTCTGGTGCCATCCAGCACCAGGTGGGCATGAAGAGCTCGCGGACCATTGTTGCCATCAACAAGGATCGCAACGCACCCATCTTCGAGGTGGCCGACTACGGGGTCACCGCCGACCTGTTCGCTCTGGTTCCCGCTCTCATTGAGGAAATCAAGAAGGCGAAGGGGTGAAACAATTGCCGATTGCGGATCGCAGGTCGCGGATTTTGGAAAGCCACACTCCGCGGTCTGGGACTCGAAACTGGCTGAGGATGGTACTGGCCGCCGTCCTGGGCATTGCAATTTGGCCCGGGCAATACCATGTACAAGCTGGGGGACGAGCGGGGGCACAAGCGGGCAATCAGCCCGCAATCGGCAATCCGCAATCGGTAATCGTCCTTCAGGGCGGGACGCTGTTTGACGGGACCGGCGCGCCACCGCTCGGTGACGCGGTGGTGGTCATTCGTGGCGATCGGATTGTGGCGGTCGGCCGCCGTGGCGAGGTTGCCATGCCGGCGGGCGCGCGTGTGCTCTCCACGGCCGGCCGGACCGTTCTGCCCGGTTTCATTGACTTGCATTTCCATTTCGACCTGCACCGACACCCCGGGCTGCCCGTCGCCTTCCTGCTCAACGGCATCACCACCGTGCGCGACATGGGCAACTGGATCGAGCACGATCAGGAGGTGCTGAAAAAGCTCCGTGCCTACGGTCTGCCGCTACCCCGCTTCCTGATGTCCGGCCCGTTGCTGGACGGCCCCGACCCTGCTCACCCGCGCGAGGCCATTGTCCTGCTGGATCGGATGGACGCCGAACGCGAGGCCAACCGGCTCATTGACGCCGGAGCCAGCTCACTGAAGGTGTACTTCCGCCTGCCGCTCTCGCTGATGAAGACGGTGATGGAGGTGGCGCACCGGCGGGGAGTGCACGTTACCGGCCACCTGGAGATTGTGGATGTGCGGGAGGCGGTGAACCTGGGGTTGGACGGCATTGAGCATGTTACTTCAGTGGGCCTGGCGCTGCTGCCGCCTCCGGAGGCGGAACGCTACCGGCAGGCAGTGCTGAAGAACAACGAGGCACGCCGCAAGGGCCGGTACGAGATTTGGGAAAAGGTGGATGTCTCCTCGCCGCAGGCCCAGGAACTGATTCGCTTTCTGGTCGCTCGCGGAGTCTACCTGGACCCGACCATTGCCGTGTTCGAGATACCGCGCCGTTCCCTTACGGACCGGCAGCCGCGTTCGGTGCGGAACATGGCTGCCTTTGCCGTCGCCTTCCAACGCGCTGGAGGCAGGCTGGTGGTGGGATCGCACGGCAGCGTGCCTAATGCCGAGACAGGCTTTGCCTTTCACCGGGAACTCGAGGTCTACGTGGAAGCAGGTCTTTCCCCCGCCCAGGCCCTGGTGGCGGCTACCCGTGCCGGTGCCGAAGCGCTGCGGCTGGATGACGTCGGCACGATCCGCCCGGGCAAGATCGCCGACATCGTGGTGGTCGCTGGCGATCCGCTGACCAACATCCGGGACACGCGCAAAATCAAGCTGGTGATCCGCGAGGGCATGGTATTGGATCGCGCCCAGGTGGCAAACCGACTGCGCACCCTGGGAGAATAACTGGGTCACGCCGGGAGATTGCGAACAAGAGATCCGCAATCCCCAATTCGAATTTGAAATTCTTTCATGCCCCCACGAGAAGTCCTGGAAGCCGACGTGGTGATCGTTGGAGCCGGACCGGCGGGGCTGGCCTGTGCCCTGCGCCTGGCCCAGAGGGCCGCAGCGCAGCCCGGCACGCTCAATCTGGAAAACGTCTACGTGCTGGAGAAAGGGCGCGAAGTGGGCGCGCACCTGCTCTCCGGCGCTATCCTCGATCTGCGCTCCCTCCGCGAGCTGCTCCCCGGCTTTGAGGCCAAGGCACCGCTCGATTGCCCGGTGGAAAGTGATGCGGTTTATTTTTTCACCCAGCGCAGCCATTTCAAGTTTCCCATCACGCCCCCTTTCCTTCACAATACGGGCAACTACGTCGTATCACTGAATCGCCTGGGCAAGTGGATGGGACAAAAAGTGGAAGAGGCCGGGATCACCATTTTTACCGACGCGGCAGGCGTGCAAGTGCTTTATGACGAGAAAGGCGCCGTCGCCGGCGTGCGAACCGGCGACAAGGGAGTGGACCGGCAGGGCCGCCCTAAAGAAAACCACCAGCCCGGCAGCGATCTCCACGCTCGTGTGACCGTCATTGCCGAGGGCCCGCGCGGCTCCCTGGCCAAGCAACTTTTCCTGGAAAAGGAACTGGAGAAGGGCATCAACCCCATGACCTACGGCTTGGGCTTGAAAGAGTTGTGGGAGGTGCCCGCTGGGCGCCTGGCGCCGGGCACCGTCATCCACACGCTGGGCTGGCCCCTGAGGCAGGACCAGTACGGCGGCGGTTTTCTCTACGGGATGCGCAACAACCTGGTGTCACTTGGGCTGGTGGTCGGACTGGATTACCGCAACCCGCTGGTCGATCCCCACACCGCGTTCCAGCACTGGAAAACCCACCCGTTCCTGCGTGCGCTGCTGGGAAGCAGCCGCCTGGTGAAATACGGCGCCAAGACAATTCCCGAGGGTGGCTACTTCTCCATGCCGCGACTGGTGACCGACGGCGCGGTGATCCTTGGAGACTCAGCCGGCTTGCTCAATGCGCAACGGCTCAAAGGCATCCACCTGGCTATCAAGAGCGGGATGCTCGCCGCCGACGCCATCTTCGACGGCTTCGCCGCCCGGGATTTTTCCCAACAACGGCTCTCTGCCTACGAAAGGAATTTCAAGGAAAGCTGGGCCGGGCAGGAACTGTGGAAGGTGCGCAACTTTCACCAGGCTTATGAGAAGGGCCTTCTGCGAGGCATGCTGCACACCGGATTGCAGATGCTAACCGGGGGCCGCGGACTTTGGTCCCGTTACTCAGCCGAGGCAGGCCACCGGCGGCTGAAAAAACTGCCGCAGCTTGACACTGAACGCCCGCGTCTACAACCGCTGGCGCTAGCTCCCGATGGGCACCTGACGTTCGACAAGCTCACCGACGTTTTCCACTCGGCGACCAAGCACGAGGAAGATCAGCCGTCGCATCTGCTTATTCACGACACCAACATTTGCAACGACCGCTGCACTCGGGAATTCGGTAATCCCTGCCAGTACTTCTGCCCGGCCGCGGTCTACGAAATGGTGGAAAAGGACGGCCGGAAGCAGATTCACCTGAATCCCTCCAACTGCGTCCACTGCAAGACCTGCGACATCATGGACCCCTACGAGATTATCACCTGGGTGCCGCCGGAAGGCGGCGGCGGTCCGAACTACGAAAACCTGTAGGAAATCCGGCGCATTCCCTCGGTGCAAAGCTGGTGAAGGATCACTTGCGCACGAATTTCTGCACCCGCCAGTTCAGGATTTCCGACACGTAGATTTCCCCATTGTTTCCAACCGCAATGTGGTGAACGAAGCGAAACTGCCCTGGGCCTCGGCCCGTCCCGCCCAGCGCACCCAGAATC
>JAKZXP010000339.1:0-2768 GCA_047514915.1 Terriglobia bacterium | reverse complement strand
GGTCGCAGCGGAACGAGTCGCTGTCAGCGGCAAGCACGCTGAGGCAGACGCCATTGACAGCAATGCTGTCGGAGGTGCGCAATTCTGCCGCCAGCGGCGCGCGGACCACGAGCCGGCGCCCAGCCGCTTCCAAAACAGGGCTAGCCGGGGCGGTTAACTCCGCCACCTGTCCGGCCGCTTCAATGATCCCCGTAAACATTGTCAATCCTCGTCGAAGATCGGGCGCAGGTAGCCCTCTACCAGGAAATCCTGGCCGATGCGGCGCAGCTCAGTGATACGAACGGGCAGGGCATTGCACAGAGAGCGGAGGCCACGGCCGCCAAAGAGTGGCACGGCATCCTGGCCGCCCAGCAGCCTTGGTGCGTAGAACAGCACCACCTTGTCCACAACGCCGCTTTCCAAGGCGGTGGCGTTCAGGGTTGCGCCGGCTTCAAGCAACATGCTGGTGACCTCGCGTTGACGCAACGCAGCCAGCACGGCCGCCCAGGCCGGCCGTGCGCTGCTTCCGCTGCCGCCGAGCCGAAGGATTTCCACCCCGCGCCGCTCGAGCGCCCGCGCGCGAGCCTGGGGCGGATCGGTTGCGCAGACGACCAGCACGTCGTCGCGCACCGATTGAGCCAGCCGGCTTTCGGGCGGCAGGCGCAGAGCCGAGTCCAGCACCACTCGCAGCAGTGGGCGGCGCCGGTGCCGGCCGCTGCGGTCGGTCAGCAGCGGGTCGTCAGCCAGCACCGTGCCCACGCCGGTCACCAGCGCATCGTGGCGGTGGCGCAGCTGCTGTACGCAGGCGCGCGCTTCCTCGCCGGTGATCCAGCCGGGCCGCTTGTCGCCGGCTTCGGGAGCGGCGATCCGACCGTCCAGCGTCATCGCCCCTTTCAGGGTGACGAATACGCCGCCTCGGATGTATCGAGCGAAGTGTTCATTTAGGCCCTGGCACTGCTCGGCGAGCACGGCCTCCTCGACCGCGATGCCGGCCGCCCGCAGCCGGGCGAATCCTTCTCCGCACACCTGCGGGTTGGGGTCGCGCATGCCCGCCACTACGCGCGCCACGCCCGCCTGGATCAGCGCTTCCGTGCAGGCTCCGGTACGTCCCTGGTGGCAGCAGGGCTCCAGATTCACGTAGAGCGTGGAACCGCGGGCCGCGTCGCCTGCCTGCTCCAGAGCCAGCACCTCGGCGTGGCGCAGGCCGTCGTAAGTGTAGCTGCCTTCGCCGCAGACGCGCCCATCGCGCACCACAACTGCGCCCACCAGCGGATTTGGACTCGTCAACCCCTCGCCGGCCTCGGCCAGCTCCAGTGCCCGTCGGAGAAACGCTAGGTTGGTCGGAGAAGCAGGAGCGGGAGGGACGGTGGCTGGGAACGCAGGCTGCGATGGGAAACCCATCAGGACGCCTTTTCCGAAAGCCTGTCCTGGAACAGGGATTCAATGAACTGCTCAGGATCGAAGGGTATCAGGTCGTCTTTTTTCTCGCCGATGCCCACGTAGCGGATGGGCAGCTTCAATTCGCGGGCGATGGCTACGGCCACGCCGCCTTTGGCGGTGCCGTCCAGCTTGGCCAGCACTAAGCCGGTGACCCCGGCCGAGTGTGTGAACTGGCGCGCCTGCTGGAGGCCATTCTGGCCGGTGGTGGCGTCCAGAACCAGCAAAACTTCGTGCGGCGCCCCAGGGATGACCCGGGCGGCGGTGCGGCGCATCTTTTCCAGCTCTGCCATCAGGTTACTTTTGGTGTGCAGCCTGCCGGCGGTGTCCACCAGCACGCAGTCCAAGCCGCGAGCCCGGGCCGCCTGAAGCGCGTCGAATAGCACGGCACTGGGATCGGCGCCTGGCTTTTGCTTCACCAGGTCACAGCCGGTGCGCTCAGCCCAGATTTCCAGTTGCTCGATGGCGGCAGCGCGGAACGTGTCGGCCGCGCACAGAAGCACCCGTTTCTGGTCGGACCGAAGCTGGTGGGCCAGCTTGCCGATCGTGGTTGTCTTGCCGGTCCCGTTCACTCCCACGATCAGAACCACGGTCGGGGGGGCCGGATGGCGGACGCCGTCGACGGCCGTGCGTTTCAGGATCGCCAGCAGTTGCTGCTTAACCAGTCCCCTCACCTGCGCGGCGTCGGCAACCTGGTTGCGGCCCACCTGCTCCCGCACTGCTTCCAAGACTTCGGCAGTGGTCGTCACACCCAGATCGGCTCCGATCAAGGCGACTTCGAGTTGCTCCAGCAGCTCGGGATCAATTTCCTTGTGGCCACGAAACACCTCGTCGAGCCGGCCGGTCAGGTTTTCCTTGGTGGAGCTGACGGCCTGCTGCAGGCGCTCGAAGACACCGGAAGATGGCTCTGGCCCGAACAGCGTCTGAATTGGCATACAAAACCGCCCCGCTAAATGATAGCACGCGGCTGTGGGACGACCTGGCCGTTGGAGGTTGGGCTATGCTATACTTGTATAGCAGGGAGGTTTCCAATGCTGGCCATTCGGCTTCCTACAGGGATCGAAAAACGCCTTGAAAGACTGGCCAAACGCACCGGGCGCACCAAGACCTTCTACGCCCGTGAAGCCATCCTCCGGCACCTAGAGGAGCTGGAGGATCTGTATTTGGCCGAGCGCATCCTGGCCCGGATCCGCAAGGGTAAAGAGCGCACCGTTCCGCTTGCGGATGTTATGAAACGTCATGGCATGGAAAGTTGAGTTGTCTCTCCAGGCGGACCGGGAATTGAGCAAACTCGACCCGAAACACGCGCGGCGCATTTTGAAATTCCTTTTTGAACGAGTAGCCAGTTCAAC
>JAKZXP010000338.1:0-14482 GCA_047514915.1 Terriglobia bacterium | reverse complement strand
ATTCGTTTTTCCTCACCGTGCGGCTTCCAAATTCCAATGTAACACAAACTGCCCGCTCCAACGCACGCGCTCCCAGGGGTACAATAGAATGCCAACGAGCGATGAGTACCCCTATCCTGGGCATCGAGTCCTCTTGCGATGAGACGGCAGCCGCGGTCGTCGAACAGGGGTCGCGCGTGCTTTCCAATGTAGTGGCATCGCAGATCGCCACCCATCAGCCCTACGGCGGAGTGGTGCCCGAACTGGCGTCGCGGGAGCACCTGAAGGCCATCGTGCCGATCGTCGGCAGAGCATTGGCGGAAGCCGGAATCGGCTGCGACGGGCTGGAGGCCGTCGCCGTCACCCAGGGGCCCGGACTGGTCGGCTCCTTGCTGGTGGGGGTGACTTACGGCAAGGCGTTGGCCTTCCCGCGGAGCTTGCCGTTGATCAGCGTCAACCACCTGGAAGGCCACATCCACGCGGTGCTACTGGAGCAGCGACTGACGGGCAGCCCGGAGGTGGAGTTGCCGGCTCTGGCCCTGGTCGTCAGCGGCGGCCACACTCTAACTTGCCTGGTGGAGCAGGAGAGTGGCCGCTTCCGGTACCCGGTGCTGGGCAGGACCCGCGACGATGCAGCCGGCGAAGCCTTCGACAAAGTGGCTAAGCTTCTGGGGCTCGGCTATCCGGGCGGCCCAGTCGTTGATCGCCTGGCTGCTCACGGCAATCCCCACGCGGTGCGCTTCACCCCGCCAAAGATCAAGGGCAACTCGCTGGATTTTAGCTTCAGCGGCATCAAGACTGCCGTGCTGCGCTATGTGGAATCCCATGCGCTGGCCGCGGAAATCGAGCGCCGCCGCGTCCTGCTCGAGCGCCAACCCCTGGCCCCGACTGAATCTTTCCTGAAGCTCCCGACTGAATCTTTCCTGGAGCTATCGAGCCCGACCACGCTGGATCTGGTGGCCAGCTTCCAGCACTCTGTGGTCGAGCAACTGGTGGAACGCACACTGGCTGCCGCCCAACTGCGCGACGTGCGCGCGATCATTGTTTCGGGCGGCGTGGCCTGCAATTCCCTGCTGCGCGCGCGCTTCCAGCAGCTCCCTGGCAACCGGCGGATTCCCGTGTTCTTCCCCAGCATGGCCCTTTCTACCGACAACGCAGTGATGATCGCTGCGGCCGCCTATCCCAAGTTTCTGGCCCAGGATTTTGCCGGCTTCGACCTGCCCGCAGAGCCGGGCTTGCCGCTGGACGGAAGCGGCGGCTGATGGGCAGCGCTGGCGACAGCCAGCGATGCGTGCCTAGTTGGGGTAACTATTTACTTGACTAACCGTAATTGATCTGGTACTCTTGGTTCATGAAGTCGCCCAAGAGCCTCCAAGACGCCATCCTCTACTTCTCCGATTTCGAGCACTGCCTCCAGTTTCTCACGGAACTTCGCTGGCCGGATGGCACCGTCACCTGCCCGACATGCGGATCTGACCGCGTGACGTGGCTGGCGAAGCAGCGCCGCTGGAAGTGCTACGGGAAGCACGTCAAGCCGCAATTCTCGCTCAAGACGGGCACCATTTTTGAGGATTCACCACTCTGGATCGACAAGTGGCTCGTCGCGCTGTGGCTGATCGTGAACTGCAAGAACGGGATCAGCAGCATGGAGATCGCCCGCCACCTGGACATCACGCAGAAGTCGGCGTGGTTCATGGCGCATCGGCTCCGGTTCGCGCTGCATCATGGCTCGTTCGACAAGCTCTCGGGCGAAGTCGAAGTGGACGAGACGTTCATCGGCGGGAAAGCCCGCAACATGCACGTCGCGCAACGTCGGCGTCGGATCACCGGCACTGGCGGTAAAGATAAGACCGCCGTGATGGGCCTTGTGGAACGAGGCGGGAAGATTCGGACCGTGGTTGTGGATAACCGGAAGAAGCGGACGCTACACCGCGAAGTGGAAAAGCACGTCGAAGCGGGCTCGGCGCTCTACAGCGATGACCTGCGGTCGTACGATGGGCTCGCCGGGAAGTACTCGCATCAGGTGATCGACCACGCCGTCGCCTACGTGGATGGACAGGTCCACACGAACACGCTGGAGAACTTCTGGTGCTTGCTCAAGCGCAGCATCAGCGGGACCTACGTGAGCGTTGAGCCGTTCCATCTGTTCAGGTATCTGGACGAGCAAGCCTATCGCTACAACAACCGGAAGGACGCGACCGACTTCGACCGGTTTAAGACGGCTGCCTCTCAGATCGTCGGGAAGCGGTTGACGTGGAAGCAGGTCGTCGGCCTACAGGAGTCAACAGCATGGGCGAACTAAGAAGGAGCGCCAACGACAGGGACGAGGGAAAAAGCGCCGCTAGGTTTTCGACTTAGCGACCTTTTTCTTTTTCCGGTGAGGCCGTGGCGGAAGTGCGGTCTTCGGCACACCGAGAACCGTCTTTACCGCGCGCCTGAATTGCTCAAATGCTCGTGGTCCCTCTTGTAATTCCGCAGCGTGCGGTTTCATTGCTCGGAGTCCTCGTGGTCTGAAAACAGCGTGGTCTGCTCAGCTGGAGGTGGCGGTAGTTGCCACACCGCAATCACCTCTATCCCGCTTTCGCTCGCGATATTCTGCATGTCTCTGTCGTTCGAATATATACGCGTGACTCCCAACACTTTAGCGATCGCCACGATCTGTCGATCCGTCTTGACTGCTTGCCACACGCCAGTCGTGCCCGACTTCTTGTTGCCCCTCGCGATTGCGTCTCTCGTTAACGCCGCCGCTTCAATGGCCGCACGTGTGTCGAACGGCTCGACGCTGAACATCGCCTTTCGATCAATAGCTGACACATAGTCTGGCCCACTCTCTTCGGCGATCACTAGAAACTCGCTCAAGGCAGGAGATGGGATGATGATCCTAGCTTTGGCTTTCTCAAGCCCAGCGAGTAAATACTCTAAACGTTCCTTTGCTCTCTCGGTTGGTTGACAGGTTGCTGGATCGATGGGTGGATCAATCGATGGATTGAGAATCATGGACAAAACATCTGCGTCGAACGCGATCAACATGACTCGTCAGGCGTCGCCGGTTCGCAATGCGTGTAAAACCCGCGTCGAATCTGGCTTCTCTTTCCATTTACCTGGAATCTGACGCAGTTTCGCGACTACCGTGCTGAGTGCGCTGTCTTCCAATACGGCAAACGACATAATCTGAAAACTTCTCATTACCCACACGCCAGTGGAATCTCTCAACCAACGACCATTGCCGGAGACACGTACAGTACAGCCAAAGATATGCTCTGCGAGTTCCTTTGCAACCTGTCGTCGTGCGCGGCAAATGTGGACCGTGTCACCATCTTGAAGATGAACTGGCACGGGGTCGCTCTCGCCACCAACAACAATCACGGCGCCTTGGAGTGAGCCAGCCTGTGTGATAGGGCCGTATTCAAGCTCGACGACTTTCCTTTTACCGGGAAACTCCAGAACGCGCGCCGGAGTCTGCGATGCCGTTTGCTCTTCGATCAATGCACCAGAGGCGTTGTCGGCAGCAAGTCTGCGATCTAGTGAGTCGTACGCCCGCTGCGCGTCCGGCGCCGCATCGCCACGTTTGACCGCATGCACCCTCTTCCGCACTTTCGGGTACGCTGCGCGATCGACATCTTGAACGAGGACAGTGCTACCGCTCGCGATCTGTACAAAATGAACGCTTGGCTCTTCGCCGAGCAGGTCAGCAAGATCGGACATGTATCCGGCGAGATGCCGCATCGGAAGCGTGTCAGGCGTGAACGACTCCTCGATCACGAACCGATACCGATATTTCTGTTCAGGCATTACCAGTCTTCGCCTTTCGATCGTACCACGCGACGCATAGTAATTCTATGCGTGTTATCGGCGCTGAGTGATTCGCAAATTAGGCGTCTCGATTTGTGGTTAGTGAAGTAAATAGTTACCCTAGTTGGCGGCGATGCGTGCTTATTTGGCGCGGAACACGACCCAGGAGAAGACGATCGCCGCCAGGACGCTAATGATCAGAAAGATTCCAGTGGGGATGAAGTTTCCGGTCTTGGCTACCCGCATGGAGAAATTGACCGTCAGCAACAGGGCCGCCACCGAAGCGATGGCAAACCCCTGCCGTGGTCGGGAGCGGGACACGGCGAAGGCGCCCAGCAGCACGATCGCACTGCCGAAGCCCCCGATGAGGGAGGCGGTGCTTCCGGCAGCGCGGTAGCCCATGATGCCGCCGATCAGCATCAGCGCAGCGTAAGTCAAAAGAGCAATCGTCGCAAATCTGGTCATTGGCTGGCTCTCAGCGAAAGATAACACGCTTGGGATTCATCGAGTGAGCTTCCGGTAATCCTCGGCGACAATATCAACCACTCGGCACATTTCTTGCAGACGGGACGTCACTCGCGCTCCCAGGCGCTCTTCGAAGGTTGCATACGTGCGGCGCTTTCCAGGCACGCCGCTCACAGGCTCTTCCTTCAGATTGGCAGTGAGCAGCGTGGGCTTCTTCTCGTTGTAACGGTGATTGAGAAGGTAGTTGATGGTGTCTTCCACCCACTCGGAAACGCGGTTGGCTCCCAAATCGTCAATCACCACCACTTCGGTCTCCAGGACCGGCCGCATCACCTCGCGCTCGGCGGTCAGCGCTCTGTGGTCGTAACTGGACTGGATGCGCTTCAGCAGTTCCTGGTAGTCCAGGAACAGGACTTCGGCGCCCTTCTCGACGAGGCCTTTCAGCAGAGCCACCATCAGGTGGGTCTTGCCGACACCGGTCTCGCCCATCAGGAGCAGGCCCTTGCCGTCCACCAGCGGGTAGTCGGCCAAGTATTGATTCACGACGCCTAAAGCTTTCCACAGCGACTCGTTGCGCGGGCCGCCGCGCGGCGGGTACAGCTCGAAATTGGTGAAGGCGCAGTTCTGATACCGCGGCGGAATCCGCGCCGCAGCCAGTGCGCGCTCCAGGCGGGTCTGGGTGCGGCACTCACAGGGCTCCACGGCGTCGCCGGTTCCGCTGGAGCGCCAGCCGGTGCCCGAACACAGCGGGCACGCCGCAGCCGCATTGCTCATCGGGGAAGCCATTTTACCCAATTCAAAACTGCTTTACAGCTTGGTGGACCGGCCGGCGGCGTGACCCTGGAGCGCACGCTCAGCGAGGGCGTCCAGCTTGCCAGCCTTTAAATCGGCCTCAAACTGACGGTCCCACACCTCAGCGTCAAAGTTCACGAACCACTCGCGGAAAGCTGTCAGCTCTCTGGAAGAAAAGTTTCTCTTAGGATGCCGTATGCGCGGGTCGCAGTCGAAGGGTCGCTAACTCAGCAAGCTCCTGCGCTCGAGACATCCACTCGTGCTTCTCCTCAGGCCAGCCTACGATGTTGGCGTGTCGCGGGGGCGGTTCCTCTGGTTCTACCCTAAGACCGACGCCCGTAATTTGTTCGACCAAGAGCTCTGCCCGTGCACGAAGTTCCTTCCCTCGCGGAAGAGCCACATACATGTCACCCAACTTCCAGATTTCGTGCTCCGTGAGTCCGCGTACGCGAAACACAGACTTCTTATGGTCGCTAGGTGCGGGGTGAAACGCTCTCGCCTTCACCCGGCCCTTCGAGGCGCTGTAGTGGCCGCCTTGTCGAAGGTAGCGACTTGTTACTTCGGTGGGTGCTAGGGTCAAGGTCTAGGCTGCCCGTAAAGGCGCTCAAGACAATCCGATATAACCAGCGGTAAAGCTTCGTAAAGATGCTCTGTTCCATGAACCTTGGCATGGCCGAATAGGCCCGCATATGTCAACGTACCATCCCTACCGACGCTGACGGAAAAGACCTGTCGGCTTCCCTCATCCCACTCGAAGAGGACCTCACCATCAGTATCAACAGTAACGTCGGGAAAGGCAACGGTGGTTGGAACCAGTCGTAAGAATTGGTCCGCGTACACATAGGTGCTTGGATCAACCCTGCGGGCGCCCTCACCATCCCAATCATCCACCTGAGCTGCTATCCAGGCAGCATCAAGGGCCTCCCGGGCAGCGCGTCTTGGTTCTCCAAGCGCTATACTGCGAGGGAACTCCGCTGCGTCCCTAATCAAGCCGCGTAGAATCGATGCTTCATCACTAAGTCCTCGATCGGCCCACGGGCTCATTGCGTAGTCGGTTATCGGACGTGCGGCCGCAACAGTCATTCAAATCTCCTCAAGGCGTCGTCGGTTACGCTGTTGAAAAAAATTAGGTTCTTGAACGCTCGTAGCTGGCCGAATGTCTGCTCAATCGCCGGCTCGTCCACGTCAAACTCCCGCTGCTTGTAGGCGTCGATGTCTAGAATAATAGCAGATTGTCTCCCCGGTGCGCTTGCCTCTAAGGCCTGAGCAACATGGGCGTCAATATCCTTCTCTCGATCATGGATGGTTACTCTTGTCAAGAAGCTGCCAATGGACTGCGGCAACTCCTGCGGGATAACCGGAGCAGCCCTTAAATAGCTCTCAAGGGTTACAGGGCCTGGAGGCAGCTCGATTCGGTTAATGTATCGAACGGCAAGCCGTGTGATCACCTCTGGCTTCGAAATGCCTGCGTATAGACGCCACAGCTCCATAGCCTGAGGGAACAGTTCTTCCCAGCTAGTGTACGGGTGGAGCCGATTAAGAGTATATCCATCCGTCCGAAACTGGGCGACGGTTTTCTCGTCCGAGGTCTTGAAAAAGTAGCCCTGAAGGCCTAGATCCTTAACGACCGGGGGCTGACCTTGCCCATGACTCATCTCGGACGTTGCTTGAAGACCACGGTGTTCGTTCACGTTTGGGAAGCGCTCGTAGAGGCGCGCCTTCAAGTTTGCGAACTCACCCGCTTGAAATCCCGCCCGGGCCTTCACTCGGAAATCAATGATCGCTTCAGTGATAGGAGCGTTCCGGAGATGTCTCGGATCCGGCATGTCCTCCCTTCTTAGATCCTAACATTCTGGACAATCATAAGCGGCGGGCAATTATACCCGAACGAAGACGGGTTCTGAGTTTAGGTTACTTCAGACCGTTTCGGCGCAATCACGCTGTTCGCTGATTGCGACGCCCTGGATGGCGCTCGCCGGCGTCTCAGGTTCAAACTGACGGTACCGAGATGGGCGGGTCGTTGATGCGGTTTGGGGCGTGTGCTAGGATGGGCGTTTTGGAAGACGCCAGGAAATCTGCCGGGGCGGAGCCTTCCCTTCCCGCCCCAAGGAGCTTCTGCCTTGAAGGTGTATCACGGCAAAGACATCCGCAACGTTGGCGTGGTCGGCCACGGGGATGCCGGTAAGACCACGCTGGTCTCCGGGCTGCTCTACACGGCCGGCATTGTGACCCGGCTGGGCCGTGTGGACGACGGCAACACGGTGACCGATTTCGACGAAGAGGAAATCCAGCGCCGGGTGAGCATTTCGACCGGGCTGGCCTACCTGGAATGGAAGAAGGTCAAGGTCAATCTGCTGGACACGCCCGGCTACAACATCTTTTTGAATGATGCCAAAGGCAGTCTGGTCGCCGCCGATACCGCGCTGGTGGTAGTGGACGGGGTAGCGGGGGTGGAAGTGCAGACAGAAAAAGTATGGGGCTTTGCTGAGGAGAACAGCCAGCCCCGGCTGCTGGTGCTCAACAAGATGGATCGGGAGCGGGCCAGCTTCGAGCGGGCGCTGGAATCCATCGGCAACGTATTTGGACGCGCGGCCATTCCCCTCCAGTTGCCGATCGGAGAAGAACACAGCTTCCGCGGCGTGGTGGATCTGCTGCGCATGAAGGCGTTCACCTACCAGAATGACGGCGACGGTAAGGGAGCGGAAGGGGAAATCCCCCCCGAGCTGGCCGAAGCCGCCGGGGCTGCCCGCGACAAGCTGGTGGAGATGATCGCCGAAGGCAAAGATTCGCTCATGGAGGAGTTCTTCGACAAGGGCACCCTGAGCCCGGAGCACTTGCAGGAGGGACTGCGTGAAGCCATCCGCTCCCGCAGGATTTATCCTGTGTTTTGTGTCTCCGGCTATCACAACGTGGGCAACGACCTGTTATTGGATTTTCTGGTGGATTTCTTGCCCACCGCGGTCGAGCGCGGTTCGGTCTCTGGCAGCGTTCCGGGAGACGGCGCCGGGCCGCTCGCCCGGAAGCTGGCGGACTCCGAACCTGTTTCCCTGTTTGTCTTCAAGACCAGCGCCGACCCGTTCGCCGGCCGCCTCTCCTACTTCAAGGTCTACTCCGGGGTGCTGAAGAACGACGCCACCCTGGTGAATTTCAACAAGGGACACCAGGAGCGGTTTGTCCACATCACGGTGGCGCAGGGCAAGGAGCACGCCGGAGTGCAGGAGATCCGGGCGGGGGACCTGGGGGTGGTCACCAAGCTGAAAGACACCGTAACGGGCCAGACGCTGGGCGACAAGGCGGCCCCGATTCTGTATTCCCCCGTGAAGCTGCCCGAGCCGCTGATTGCCTTCGCCATCCAGCCCAAGTCACGGGCCGATGAGGACCGTCTGGGCCCCTCCTTGCACAAGATCCTGGAGGAGGACCCGTCACTGCGCTTCTACCGCGACCCGCGAACCAACGAATTCCTGCTAGCCGGGGCCGGGCAGCAGCACGTGGAGGTGATCGTCTCCCGGCTCAAGCGGCGCTACAACGTGGAGGTGCAGTTGAAGGCGCCCAAGGTGCCCTACCTCGAGACCATCCGCGGCACCGCTGACGTAGAAGGCAAGCATAAGAAACAAACGGGCGGCCACGGCCAGTTTGGCGTCTGCCAAATCAAGATGGAACCGGCGCCGCGCGGGGCCGGCGTCGAGTTTGTCAACGACATCTTCGGCGGGGCCATCCCCAAGAACTACATCCCGGCGGTGGAGAAGGGCATCGTCGAGTCTGCTCAACGCGGCTTTCTGGCAGGCTATCCGGTGGTGGACTTCCGCGCCATCCTCCATGATGGGAAGTATCACGATGTGGATAGTTCAGAGTTGGCCTTCAAGATTGCCGGTTCGCTGGCCTTCAAGAGCGCCATGAGGGAGGCCAAGCCCATCTTGCTGGAGCCGATCATGAGCGTGGAAGTCCTCTCGCCGGACCAATTCTCCGGCGACCTCATGGGGGACCTGAACTCCCGACGGGGCCGCATCCAGGGCATGGAGAACCGGGGGACGCTCACGGTGATCAAGGCGCAAGTGCCGATGGCCGAGATGCTGACCTATGCCACCGACCTGACCTCCAAGACCCAGGGGCGCGCCAGCTATAGCATGGAATTCTCCCACTACGACACGGTGCCACAGCAGATTGCCGATAAGGTGATCGCTGCCACGAAAGCGCAACGTGCGGCCGAGGCGGCGGGGGAGGGAGAAGCATAGCCTGCGCCGGGCGATCCCCTGAGCGCGTATTGCTTTTCGTTGTCAACGGCGGCTGCCAACCGGCGTCTGCCAACCGGCTACCATCAAGATTCCATCCATTTGCAAACTACACGTCTATTGGCGGGACACTGCCAGCAGGTCTATCGGGTTGACCTGTGGCAACCCCGTGTAGTAAACTTTTTTGACGGATTATAAACGTAGCGAGTGGGAAGCCAACCTGGAGGGACAGCATCCTTAAGAAAACCTATGAAACGGGGAAGTGTTGTTCTCCTGCTTTGGCTAATGTTGCTGTTGGTGGGGTTGTCGGGCTGCGAAATGCCCGGCAGAAAAAGGGTCCTGGTCGTTCCTCCCGTTAAACACATTCCTCCTCCTTTGTCCTTAAAGCCGGCCCCTGAGCTGGTGACCGGGAAGGTAGTAGCAGCTTCTCCCGCGCTTCCACAGTCAAATCCCGCGCAGGAGCTGATTGTCCAGAGTGAGGCGGCGTATCAGGCGGGGGTCACAGCATATGAGTCTGGCCACCTGGAGCGAGCCAAGCGCGAATTCGATCAGGCGGTGGACCTGCTACTGGAAGCACCAACCGATCTGGCGGCCGACGCCCGGCTGGAGAAGTACTTAGAAAAGCTGGTGGACCAAATTCACAATTATGAGCTGCTGGCTCTACAGGAGGGGGACGGCTTTACCGAGCAGCGTCCCGTGCCGGCTGCGGTGGACGAAATTGCCGACCTCACCTTCACCTTCTCCTCCAGCCCAATCCTCAAAGAAAAGGTCGAGCAGGAGGTCCGGGAAACAACCTCCGACCTTCCGCTGGTCATCAACGACCACGTGCTGGGCTACATCAATTACTTGTCTACTCGGGGCAAAGGCGGCCTGCAGACCACCTTGCAGCGGGCCGGCCGCTATCGGGCCATGATCTCCCGCATTCTGCGCGAGGAAGGCGTACCCCAGGACCTGATCTACCTGGCCCAGGCGGAATCGGCCTTTCAACCCCGGGCGGTTTCCCGAGCCGGGGCCCGCGGGCTGTGGCAGTTCATGCGCAGCCGCGGCCGCGAGTACGGCCTAGATATCAACTGGTGGGTGGATGAGCGGCAGGACCCGGAAAAGTCCACCCGCGCGGCGGCTCGCCACTTGAAAGATCTTCACCAAGCCTTCGGGGATTGGTATCTGGCGATGGCCGCCTACAATTCCGGACCCGCCAGAGTCCGACGCGCGATTGCACGAACCGGGTATGCCGATTTCTGGGAGCTGCTGAAGCGCAACGTGCTGCCGCGCGAAACGCGGAACTATGTGCCGATTATCTTGGCCACCACCATCGTGGCCAAAAACCCGGAAAAGTACGGGCTCGACCGTGTCTCACCGCAATTGCCGGTGGCGCTCGAGACGGTGACAATTTCCACTCCCACCGACCTGCGGCTGATCGCCGAGACCATAGATTGCAGCGTCAATCTGCTGCAAACCGTGAACCCCAGCCTCCTTCGGCTCGTTACTCCCAAAGGGGAGTTCGAGTTGAAACTACCTGCCGGGACGAAGCAGCGTTTCCTGGAGCGGATTGCCCGGATCCCGGAGAACAAGCGGGTGTTCTGGCGCTGGCACCGCGTGGCTCCAGGTGAGAGCCTCGGCAAGATCGCTGGCCGGTACAAGACGACGGTGGCCGCCATCGCCAAGGTCAACGAACTGAAAGTCAAGGCACCCTTGCCGGTGAACACCAAGCTGGTGATTCCGGTCACCAGCAGGCAGGTGGCACGCGCGGGGACAGTACGATTGCGCTACCGGATCCGGTGGGGCGATACCTTGTCCGAACTTGCCAAGCGCTTCGGTGTTTCCATCTCGAACCTCCGCCGGTGGAACCGGATCCGGGGCAGCCGCCTGATTGCCGGGCGCTTTCTGGTCATTTACGCCAAGCAGCCGGGCACGGGTCGCACGGCCTTCAGGCGGCGTTCCTCCAGCAAGGCGGGAGGAAGGGCGGTTCACACTTCTGGCGCTAACCGAAAGGGAAACAAGAGGTTAGCAAAAACCAGGACTCCCGCTGCCAGCCTTCTCCTGCCCCCTGTGACCGCAACCCGCCCCAGAGTTCGTTGAAAATCATGCCCCCCTTCCTGTCTGACTTTTTCCTGTGCCACATCTAGTCCGCTCTTGACAGCTTGGCGGCAGTGGAGTTAATTTCGCGCGGGGAAAACGTTTATCCGCGCATCTGTTTGACCAGGGTTCTTGTTGATCAGGGTTCTCGGAAATCTACACCAAAGCGGTAGTGAATGGAGCACATGATGGCGATCGACTATCGGCAGGAAAAAGACGACGAGATGGAAGAGCTGGGATTAGGCTTCCAACACGAGGAAGAAGCGGAGAGAGAAACACCGGAACAGGAAGTGATCGGCGGCGCGACTGAGCCGTTCCCACTGGCTCCCGAGCCTTTGCCAGCGCCGGCCGCTCCGGCACCCCCCAGGGTCCGGAGGGCAGCGAAGAAGAAGCCGGCCCGCAAGCCAGCCCGGAGGCCAGCCAGGAAGAAGCCAGCCCGCAGGCCAACCAGGAGAAAGCCGGCTCGCAGGCCAGCCGGGAGAAAGCCGGCTCACAGGCCAGCCAGGAGAAAGCCGGCCCGCAGGCCAGCCAGGATAAAGCCGGCCCGCAGGCCAGCCAGGAGAAAGCCGGCTAGAGCCAGACCCAAGAGGGGGGCGAAGGCCAAGAAAACCCGGCGGCGGCGCTAGGCTGGGCCGCGGCAGAACAAATCTTCCGCTGCCCGACTGCTTCCCGATTGGCGTTCCGGCGATTCTTGCCGCGGTGGGCTTGCTGAGCAGGTGGCTGAGCAACCTTGTTTGCAGCGGTTGCGGCGCAAAAGGCAACGCTAGCCGTCCCGGGCACTGCGGCTTGCTGGCGACGGTGGGATGCTCTTTCGCTTCCGGCGAGCGTCGTAAGCCAGCTTGCTAGGCCGTTTCCACCGCTTTTTCCACCGCAGCTCGACAACGGTGGTAAAGTTTCAGCAAACTCTCAGCTACGTCTTCGCTCTTCTCCGGCTTGGCCTGGAATCCTGCCGAGACAGCCGGGCGGTCGTGTCCCGTTGTTATGGCGATGAACTTCATCAAGTCCAGGGCAATATCTTCCACCCGCCGCGTGCCCGATCCCACAGCAATGGATTCTTCCGGCATGTGTGCTCTCCTAAAGATTTCGTCTGATGGCGCACAGCTACTATACTTGCTGTGTGGAAGACTGGGAAAGCGTCGCTTTACCGGGACCGGCGTTGGACTACGACTGGGTAACCGATCGGCTGGCCGTGGGCGGCGCTATTGGGACCCGCGAAAACATGCAATTGTTGGCCGCCGCTGGCATCACCCATGTCGTGAACATGCAGCTGGAGTTCAACGACTCGCAGATCTCCGACGGCACCGGCGTGTCCGTGCTGTGGAACCCCTGCGATGACGATTTTCTGGAAAAGCCACCGGAGCTGTTTCGGCAGGGAGTGGAGTTCGCCCTGCATGCCTACCAGGAGCCTGGCTCGCGGATCTATTTTCACTGCGCGGCCGGCGTTCACCGTGGGCCCATGATGCTGCTGGCGTTTCTGAGCGCCCAGGATATGAGCATGGACGAGGCCGTGGCCCTGATCCGCGGCAAGCGTCCCGGCGCCGACTTCCCCCCCGTCTACCGGAACAGCGTCGAGCGTTTCCTGGCCACCTACCGCAGGCTGTCCAAGTAACGCTGTCCAAGTAACTGGGCTCGTTTTCCCGAGACCAGCCAGGCTTCCAGAATGGGCTGCCCATTCCGGAACTTGCTCCACTTGGGCCCGGAACTTGCCCCACTTAGGCCCGGAATTTGCCCCACTTGAGCTAAGATGGCGCCGTCATGCTCAGGGCTCTCTTCCAGGTGCAGCGCATGCGCGGCGGAGCCCACTCGCACCTGATTTTCTGTAAAGATGGCAGCTTCTATGTCGTGAAGTTTCAAAACAACCCCCAGCATGTCCGTGTTTTGGCCAATGAAATGCTAGCTACTTCGCTGGCGAACTTTCTTGGGCTACCGGTCCCCGAGTTTGCCGAGGTAGAGGTGTCCGCGGAGCTGCTGGAGCGCGCTCCAGAGCTGAGTTTCCAGGCTGTCCAGGGACGTGTAGGTTGCGCCGCCGGCCGGCACTTCGGGTCGAAGCTGCCGGTCAATCCCTCGCGCGAACCACTCTACGATTTTGTCCCGGACCAGACGCTGGCGCTGTTAGCGAATCGACAGGCCTTCGCCGGCATGTTGGCCTTTGACCAGTGGACGTGCAATGCCGACGCGCGCCAGGCAGTGTTCTGTCGAGCCCCGGATTCCGAGGGTCGTTACCGGGCTCTGATGGTCGATCAAGGCTTTTGCTTCAACAATGGCGAGTGGAATTTCCCCGACTCGCCTCTCCGCGGGCTGTATCCGCGGTTGGTCGTTTATGAGGGCGTGACGGGCTGGGACAGCTTTGATCCCTGGTTGACGCTGTTGCGCGAGATGGACTGGCGCGGGGCGGAAGAGTTTGCCGGCAGGATTCCCCCCTCCTGGTACGACGGAGAAGACGAGGCTTTACAACGGTTGCTGGAAACCCTGGACCGTCGGCGCCGCCGCCTTCCCGAGCTTCTGGAGGCCGTGCGCCGGAGTCCGAAGAATCCGTTCCCCAATTGGCGGTTGCACCTGGCGGTAGGGAAACAGACGTAGCAGCAAGCCAGGAGAGCAAGCCGTCAGCCTGGAGGTAGCAGATGGAAACATTTCGATTTCAGTTGCTGCGCTACGTGCCCGATCCAATCAAGAACGAATTCATCAACATCGGCGTGGTGCTGCTGGACGACCTCAGCCGCTCGCTGGGGACCCGCATGGCCACTGAGGCCGACCTGAGGCGCGTGCGCTGTGTCCATCCGGGCGCCGACCTGGAGTTGCTTCGTTCCTGGCAGGCCACCGTGGAAGACGAACTGGCTCGCCAGCCCGAAGCGGCGGGCGAGTGGCTGCGTTCCCTGGAGGAGGTGGCTTCCCACTCACTTCGCTGGACCTCACTGGCGGGCTGCCAGGGCCGGGACGCGCCGGCCGCACTGCAGGAACTCTACGAGCGGTTCGTGGCCTCACCGCCGCGGGCCGCTGTGGGCGTCCGTCCTGGGACCGCTGCCTGGGTGAAGCGGGAGGCCGACAGCGTATTCCGGGCTGCAGGGTTGCTGGAGCATTTCCAAAGCGTGGTTTGGGCCCAGCGCTTCACCTATCCGGGCGACCCATTCCGCATTCACTACGCCTATAGC
>JAKZXP010000337.1:0-3198 GCA_047514915.1 Terriglobia bacterium | reverse complement strand
CGACCACGGCAACGACCTGGTGCCCGGCCGGCCGGCACTCCTGCGTGAATCGCTGGAACAGGCAGGCTTCCAAGTGAAAGTGCAGCTTGACGAGCCGCGCGCGGTCGCCATTCCGGAATTTGGGCTGGTGAGCTTCGCCGCAGTCTACGCCGATCCCGCAGTGGTGCCGGAGGCGGCGCGCGTGCTGGCCGCGACGGAAGGGGTCGAAGCCGTTGTCTATCGGGACGGGGACATGGTGCGCGTGCAATCTCGCAATGGAGAGGCGACAGTTCAAGCCGGCGCAGACAGAGCACGCTTCCTCTATCGCGCCGAACGCGGCGACCCGCTCCGCCTGCTGCCGTTGTGGAATCAGTTGGAGGAGGCTGGCAAGCTCGACTCAGCCGGCTTTGCCCCCGAAGAGGAACTATTCAGCGCGACTCTGAAAGGCCCCTATCCAGATGCGCTGTTTCGGCTGTGGTATTCAATGCAGGACCCCCCGCCGGGCCTGGTCGAGAACCGCGCCGACCTGCTGGTGAGTTTGGCCGACGGGTACTACCTTGGCCGTGGTTGGTTCGAGCATTTCGTCGAGCTCCAAAGTTCGCACGGCGCGCTCTCGCGACGCGCTTCCCTGGGCTTTGCCATGAGTACCGACGCCCCCTTCCCTCGCGCCGTCCGCCACAACGAGTTGCTGCAGCCACCGCAAGGCAGGGACGCCGCCAGCAGCGCCCTTCCGGAGCTGCCCGTATTTCCATTACCGCGCTGACAGACTTCCCAGTCTATCCCCGTAGGACCGGCGCGGACACCCGTCCCTACAGTGCTACTGCTCCCTTTTCTTCACTTCGGCGGTGAGGCGGCCCCGAGCCAGGCGCACAGCTACTTCATCGCCGGGCTGTACCCGGCCTGCATCGCGCAGCAGGCGGCCGTCGGGGCCGTAGGCCAGCGCATAGCCGCGCTCCAGCACGCTGAGCGGGCTCAGATCTCCCAACTGCGCCAGCAGCGATTGCAGGCGGGCAGCGCGCCAATCCAGTTGCCGGCGCAACGCGTGCTGCAGAGCGGCCGCGGCGGCGGCCGTCCGGGCACGGTCACTCTCCAGCCGCCGCCTGACCTCCAGGCGGCTCAGGCGTCCCTGCACGGCTTGCAGACGCCGCAGTCGGTCAGCCACCTGGCCACGGGCTAGCTCCGTCAGCCGGTAGGCTAGCTCGTCGGTGCGTTGCATCTGGAGCCGGACCAGGCGGGCGACGCTCTCGAAAGCGCGATGGCGCGCCAGTTCCCCCAAGCGGTGCCGGAGACCCAGCAGGCGGAAGGCGACGCGCTCCCGCAAGCTTTGCTGGAACACCGCGATGCGTTCAACTAGTTGCGATTTGGTCTGGACCACCAGCTCAGCGGCAGCCGAAGGAGTGGGCGCGCGGAGGTCCGCTACAAAATCCGCAATGGTGACGTCGGTCTCGTGCCCCACCGCCGAGATCACCGGGACTCGGGACTGGGCAATCGCCCGCGCCACCTGTTCTTCGTTGAACGCCCACAAGTCTTCCAGCGAGCCGCCGCCGCGGGCCAGAATCAGCACGTCCACCGGGCCGCGCACCTGGCGGCTGGCAGGCAGGTTGAAGTAGCGCAGGGCTTCCACAATTTCGCCGGCAGCGGCCTCGCCCTGCACGCGCACCGGGTAGAGCAGCAAGTGGAGGTTCTCGAAGCGACGCTGCAGGATGCGCAGCATGTCGGCGATCACCGCGCCCCGCGGCGAGGTGATCAGCCCGATGCGCTGGGGCAGCATCGGCAACGGCTTCTTCCGCGCCGAGTCGAACAGGCCCTCGGCCGCCAGTTGCGTCTTGAGCTGCTCGAAGGCCAGTTGCAGCGCGCCGTAGCCGGCCGGCTCCAGGTATTCGACGATGAGCTGGTACTCGCCTCGCGGGTCGTACACGCTGACGCGGCCTCGCGCGGTCACGGCCAGCCCGTTCTTCGGCTTGAACTTCACCAGACGCAGCGCGTTCTTGAACAACACGGCCCGCAACTGCGCTCCCTGGTCCTTCAACGTGAAGTAAAAGTGGCCGGAGGGGGCGGACTTGCAGTTGGAGATCTCGCCCTGCACCCACACCTCGCCGAATTCGCCTTCCAGCAGCTCCCGGATCCGAGCCGTCAGGTCCGTAACCGTGTAGACGGTCCGCTCCGGAATCCGCTTCCAGTCGAGGACCAGTTGCTCAGCCATTTATGAAATTCAATCCGCAGATTTCGCAGATTTCACAGATTTTGAAAACACAAGGCGTCGGTGCGCTAGCGATTGTGCACCGAAATTCAGGAGCAAACCGAGTTCGAAGCCCGTCGTCTTGAGATAATTTATCAGCTGGGCCTCTTTTGTGCTGCTCAGATGAGAAAGCGCTTTCAGCTCAACAATAATGGAATCGAAACACACACAATCGGCCCGGTAGGTCGTATTTAATCGATGGCCCTTGTAGATGACCGGAAGCTCAACCTGACAACGATGCGGCACTCCACGAGCGCCGAGTTCGACGGTGAGTGCTTCCTGGTAGACCGCTTCCAAGAAGCCATGCCCCAGTTCCCGATGCACATCCATCGCCGCGCCGATGATGGCATATGTCCTGGGGTCTCGTTTGTCGTTCTGCGAAATCTGTGTAATCTGTGGATTCTCCATTTGCGACGCCAATTGATTCGCCTGTTTATCGTGCTGCTACAAGTTGTGCCGTACGTCACTGCGGATTTCCAGGGCGTTGAAGAAGTAGCCGATTTCAAAGCGGGCGGTCTCGGGGGCGTCGGAGCCGTGAATGATGTTGTGCTCGATCGAGGAGCCGTACAGCTTGCGGAGTGTGCCTTCGGCAGCCTGCGCCGGGTTGGTCGCTCCCATCGCTTCGCGCAGCCGCCGGATGGCGTCCTCGGCTTCGAGCACCATGACCACCACCCAGTCCTCGGTCATAAAGCGGGTGAGGCTGGAGAAAAACGGGCGCTGGCGGTGCACGGCGTAAAAGCCTTCGGCCTCGGGCAACGAAAGCCGCACCATCTTCATGGCCACGATTCGGAACTTCTCCTGCTCCAGGCGCTGGATGATGTTGCCGATGAGGCCACCGATAACCGCATCCGGCTTGATGATGCTCAATGTGCGTTCAACGTTCGCCATCCATCCTCACAAAAAAGCAGATTCCTCGCTTCGCTCGGAAGGACAAGGACAACACTCTTTCAGCGACCTCTCAGAATTGAGCTCGACTCACT
>JAKZXP010000336.1:0-6561 GCA_047514915.1 Terriglobia bacterium | reverse complement strand
GGAGAGAGCATCTTCGAGGGAACCATTACCCGGTGGCTGAAGAAGCCCGGAGAGACTGTGCAGCGGGATGAAGCGTTGTTTGAAATCTCCACCGATAAGGTGGACGCCGAAATTCCCTCCCCCGCCGCAGGTGTGCTGTCCCGGGTGCTAGTGCCCGAGGGAGAGACGGTGCAGATCAACACCGTCGTGGCCGAGATCGAGGAAGCAGGTGCGGTGGCGGCGCAACCCGCCAAAGCCGAAGCCGCCCAACCAGCCTCCGAACCGGCCTCCCAACCAGCCGCCGAATCAGCCAAAGCCGCGCCTCCACCATCTGCGCCTCCAGCGGCCGCACCCCCGTCAGCGCCGCCCGCCGCCGTCGAGCGCGAGCCGGTGATCGAAATGCCGCGCCGGACCCAGCCGCCAGCGGAAGCCGCCGAGGTGCGCAGCTCCCCGCTGGTGCGCCGGATGGCCGCTGAGCACGGCGTGGACCTCAGCCAGTTGTCTGGAAGCGGCCTGGGCGGGCGCATCACCAAGGCAGACATCCTGGCCTACATCGAGGCTGGAAAGGGTGGGGCTCCTGGTCCACCAACTCCTGCTCCGCCTGCTGTCGCCCCAACCGCAGCTCGGCCGGCGGCTCCGGGGACACCCGGTGCGCGGATGGAGGTGGTGCCCATGTCCGCCATGCGGCAGAAGATCGCCCAACACATGGTGGAGAGCAAGCGCACTTCCCCGCATGTGCACACCGTCTTCGATGTGGACATGAGCCGCGTTGCTCGGCTGCGCGCGCGGTCCAAGGCGGAGTTCGAGCAGCGCAACGGCGTCAGGCTGACCTACCTGCCCTTCATTGCCCGCGCTGCGGTGACTGCCCTGAAGGCCTTTCCCTACGTGAACTCCTCATTGGAGGGTACCAACATCGTCCTCAAGAAGGAGATCAACCTGGGCATCGCCGTCGTGCTCGAGTGGGGCCTGATCGTCCCTGTCATTAAGAACGCCGAAGAGAAGAACTTTCTCGGGTTGGCCAAAGCCATCCGCGATCTGGCCGACCGCGCCCGCGCCAAGAAACTCTCACCCGACGAGGTGCAGAACGGCACCTTTACCATCACCAACCCCGGCCAGGGAGGCTTGTTCGGCACTCCCATCATCAACCAGCCTCAGGTCGCCATCCTGGGCGTGGGCCACATCCACAAGACGCCGGTGGTGATTGACGACGCCATCGCGATTCGCTCCATCGTGTACCTTTCGCTCGGCTACGACCATCGGGTGGTTGACGGAGTGTTGGCCGACCAGTTCATGGCCCACGTGAAGAAGACCCTGGAGAGCTGGGAAGAGCCGATTCTGTAGCTGAGCGTGTCCGTGAACCTGGCGGACAGCAAACAGGAGAGCAAACTCAACGCGGGGGCTGTGGGTGTAGGCTGCCGGGTACCGGCCTAAAACATCCGTTCCCGCTTCTTCAAGTTGCCGAAGCTGCCAATGTTGGCAAAGGTGATCGCCACCCGGAACTGCCGTTCATCACGCACCGTCTGCCCGAACTGGAAGCGCCGGAATTCGAAGCTGAGGCCGCAGCAGTCGAAATTGTAGTTGGCCTGCACGCTGAAATAGGGCATCAGCTCCTGTCGCAGGTCGTAGACGAAGGTGCCGCCCACGTTGAAGCCGCGCCGGTTGGGAAAGCCGTAGCCGAGCATTCCCCGGAGCTGGTTGGAAGCCATCAGCAGTGACTCAGGGCAGCCATCACCAGTTGGCGGTCCAGAGCCAAGATCCGGTTGGTCTGTTGCGACAGAACAGCCTCGTAATTCGGGGGTACTGTTCACGAAGAAGTCACTGAGGGAAGCGAAAGCGTTCCCCTTGCGCAGGTTCACGGTGACGCCCGTATTTACGAAGCGGCCCCGGTCGGGATCAAAGTCGGCGCGCAGTTCCGTACCGAAATTCCATGACGGCATGAACCGCACCAGCGAAGTAATAGGAGAGAAACGGCGACGGCCGTCCAGGAAGGCGTAACCGGTCAAGTCCAGCGTGGATCTGAACACGTTGCGCTTGCCGGGAACCAGGGCGCCGCCAAAGGTGGGGTCGAAGAAATAGCGCTGCTTCAGCTCCCAGGCGAACGCCTCTCGCACGCGCCCGTCGGAGCGCTTGCTGAATAGGCGGTGGGTCAGGCCGTACTCCATCTCGCGCGTGTCGGCAACGAGATCGCGCTCATTAAAGCGGAGGATGTCGTTGAACTGGTTGACGCCCTCCACCAGGCGGAAGCGAACCTGCGGCTCCACCACATGCTTGACCCGCTGGCCCAAGAAGCTCCAGGGCGAAGCGAACACCCGCTGCAGCGAAGGGGGCCGCAGGTCCAGGTCGAGCTCCTGGGTGGTGCGTTGAAAATTCTCGTGGGACACCTGGCCCTGGCGCAGGCGGGCTCCGTAGTGGGTTGCCCGAAGGCCGTAAGAGGCCAGCAAGTGGAACCCTTTCCAATTGAGCGGAGCGGAAATCCGGGGGTAAAAATCGAAGCGGCTCACCGCCCCCGTCGTGATCCGTTCGCCCTCGGCGCCGGGCACCAGCCTGGGCTCGACACGGCTGAGGGCTTCGGCGGCCGCGTCAAAGGAAACATAAAGCGGCCATCGACGACCCCGCGATTTCGGCCCGAACAGCGGTTGCTCCCGGCTGTTGAATTCCACCCCGGGCAGGCTTCGAATTTCCATACGGTCTCCGGACTGACGCCTCGTGAAACTCTGGAAATTCTGGAACCGGAACGATCGGGCGTTGAATCTGAACCCCCCGAAATTGTTGGAAACGAATGCGGTGCTGTGGACCTCCGTATTAACTGCTTCCACGTAGGCTTCCGTGAAGGCTTGACGGAACTGGAATGAGCTTAGGTAATTGAAATCGGCCACCGCCCGGAATCCGCGCGGCAACTCGCTGGTGCCGGTGACCAGCAGCGTGCGGCCGCCCTGCTGAAGACGACTCCCGTCGGGCAACTTCAGCCCGCGGTCCACCACCCCGAAATAGCTGGCAGTGAGGTTGGTGCCCGCATGGGGCCGCATCCGCAAAGTGCCCCGTTGTGCCCAGCCGCGCTTACTGTAATATTCCGCGCCCAACTCCGCGTCGGCGCTCCGGTTGATGGCCCAGTAGAATGATTCGCCCAGCACAATGCCTTTGCGCGAGGAGTTGCCGATATTCGGCGTTAAGAAACCGGAACGGCGTGGAATGCGCTTTAGGGAATGATAAAAAATAGGAGAGAAAAAGATCGGAATTTTGTTCCTCACCTTGACGAAGCCGTTATAGATGACGACATCTTCGCCAGGCCGGATCTTGGCCCGGCTGCCGGTGAAGCTCCAGATGGGGGCGGGCGGCTGGCAGGAAGTAAGCATGCCGTCGTAGAGGATGTAGGTGTTGTCGCCGACCTTCTCGGCGCGGCGCGCTTCGAAGTAGTAGGGGTTGGTGGTGGTCAGCACCGTGGTCTCGGGACCAGTCGGGCGCGCCCCGGTGGTGCCACGGACCTGGTGAAACTCCCCCCGTTCCGTCGTGAGGTTGTAGCGCGCCTTACTGGCGTGAATGTCTTCCTGGTTGGCCTCCCGCTGGAACCGCACGTTGCCCCGGGCATCGAGGTCCCCGCTGGATTCGTCATAGTCCACTTCATCGGCAGTCAGACGCATATCCCGGAGCCGGATCTCAACATTTCCCCGTAGGTGGTACAGATGTCCCGATTTTTCCTGCCGGTCCGCAGTGATGCGCACCAGCTCGTCACCGTCGGGGCGGGCGGCAAATGCTTCCGGCGGTGGCGGGGGAGCCTTCTGCGTCGCCCTTGTGGGCACGGCCGGGACCGGTGACTGCGCAAGCACACCCGTCCAACTTCCGGCCAAAAGCAACTGACACGCAACAATCGCTGTGCTACACCATAGGCGGGATTGCGTAGCGGCCTCGCCTGGCCTCCCTTGGGCCCTCATGACGTGAAAGACACCTTAACATCGCCCATGTGGGAGGCGCAAGTTGCAGCTTTTTTCTCGCGCAGAGGGCCACAAGCGAAAGTGATTTTCCCAAAGTGATTCTTTGTTCCTGCTGCGGATATCCGGGCGATGAGAGTGAATACCGCTGCGAACGATGTGGCCGGCGGTTTGCCGCCGAGAACCAACGGCCCGTTAGTGTAAACGAGGCCCCAATGGATGAGCCGGCGCAGGCCGGAGCGTCTGCTGCGCCACCGCCCCGCTCATCAGCCGTCGGAACTGCCTCGTGCTCATCCCAGGGCGCGTTGGCTACGACTGCAAACCCGTGGCGAGAAGAAGTCTCCTACCGCCTGGAACTCTTTCGCGCGCGTCGCCGGGCCCAGCAAAGCCTTCCGCTAAATTTCGACAGCCGGGAACCCGCGCGGGGCGCCGCAGGCTCACCTGCCCGCCGGTTCCCTCCCGAGCAGCTGCGCAGGGTCATTCCGTTTGAGACCAGATCCGGCGGCACCCGGACTTCACCCCCGCAGTTTAGAGAACCATTGGCGACGAAGGGGGCACCCTCCGAAGGGTGGTCCAAATCAGAGGCTTCCTCGAGGCCGGGCGCCCCGCCAATCCACCGTTCCCGAGCGCCGGTTCCTTCTCTATCCCAGGGGTCGCTGAGATTTCCCGAACCACTCCCATCACCGTCGAAACCGGCCAGTTTCCCGGTGGCACCGCTAGTTGCCCGAATGCTGGCCGGGGTGGCCGATGCTGCTGTGCTGGTCGGCGGCTACGCCTTGTTTATTGCTGTCTACGCCCTGCTGGGTGGAAAATTCCCGCTCCAGCATATCGCCTTGTTCGCCTTTGGGGCCGGCCTCGCCTTTCTGGCGCTCAGCTACATGGCCCTGTTCTTGTATTTTTCCGGCGCGACTCCGGGCATGCGCTGGATAGGTCTTCGGCTGGTAGACCTGGATGGGCTTCCGGCCCGACGCGAGCTGCGCCTTGCGCGACTCCTGGGCCTGCTGGCCAGCGTAGCTAGCCTGGGCGTTGGGTTCTTGTGGGCGGCCGTTGACGAAGACGGGCTTAGCTGGCATGACCGCATCTCCCAGACCTGCCTCACGCTGAGTGATGCAGATGCTCGCCGAAATCCTCACCGCGCCTAGCAGGGTGCTGAAAAACCCGGGAAACCGCTCGCTAATGGTCGCGGCTCTGAATCAGCTCGACTGATTCCCCAGCGGTTACCGAGCCGCGCGCGTAAGCAAGCGGTCCACAAAATCAGTTTTTCAGCACCCTGTTAGTAGGGGTGTTATACTACAAACTCCGGAGACTGCCCATCGCATCCAGAGGATACGTTTCCACATTATGAATCGTCGAGGCAGAGCGGTTGTAGTGTGGTCAAGCGCCGTGCTGGCGGCGCTGATCGTGATTGGAGGAGTGCTCGGGAAGACCCTTCCTTCAGAAGGCGCGTACCGTCAGTTGGCAGTTTACAGCGAGGTATTGTCAAGAATTCGCACCGATTATGTGGAAGAGCCGGATCTGAACAACGTAACCAAGGGAGCCCTGCATGGCTTGCTGGAATCGCTGGATCCGTTCAGCAGTTACTTGAGCCCCAACGAATACCTGGAGTATCAGAAGCGCCAGGCGAGCAGCAAAGGCAACGTGGGTCTGGTCGTTTCCAAGAAATTCGGTTACGCATCTGTTGTCAGCGTCATCCGCGGCGGGCCGGCCGCGCAGGCCGGGCTCCAGTCCGGGGACATTGTTGAAGGGCTGAACGGTACTTCCACTCGGGAAATGTCGCTGGAAGAAATTAAAAGGACCCTCGCCGGGGAACCGGGCACGGTGGTCAACCTTTCCGTAGTGCGTGTCCGCCGAGGAGAACCGCAAAAACTGGCGCTCCAGCGTGAGGAAGTGACGTTTCCATCGGTCACTTTCAAGACTCTGGAACCGGGCATCGGCTATCTCCAGGTGGAAGGCTTCCCCGAAGGGGAAGCCAGCGAGCTTGCTTCCCACGCGCTCCGGCTCATTAGCAGCGGGGCTCGGCGCTTGGTCCTGGACCTGCGGGGTGCGGCCGAAGGAGAGGTCAGCGAAGGAATCGCTGCGGCCAACCTGTTTCTGGACCACGGAGTGATCACCTACCTTGAAGGCCAGAAGTATCCTCGTCGGACCTTTACTGCGGAACCCTCCAAATTCCTTCTGAAGCTCCCCATGGTAGTCCTTGTGAACCGAGGCACCGCGGGCGCCGCGGAGGTGGTGGCCTCGGCGATTCTGGAAAACGGGCGCGGAGATGTGGTCGGGGAAAAAACCTACGGGCTGGGCTCGGTGCAGCAGGTCATCCCGCTGGACGATGGAGCCGCCTTGATCCTCTCGGTGGCCAAGTACTATACGCCCGGCGGCAAGGCCATTCAGGGTAACGGCATCACCCCCAACGTAGCGGTCACCGACGCGCTGCTGGAGGAGGACCCCTGGCTGGATGAGGAGCGGGAACCCGGACAAGATCCCACGCCGGAAGATACGGTGCTCAAGCGGGCGCTGGAGGTTCTGAAAAACCAGGCCCAGAAAAAAGCCGCCTAGACTAGAGTTTGTAAGTGAAAAGCGTGAAGAATTAGAAATTAAAATTAATTATTACACACGCTTTATTTTCTATTAATTCCTCATTTTATATACCACACCTGAATTG
>JAKZXP010000335.1:0-3469 GCA_047514915.1 Terriglobia bacterium | reverse complement strand
CTCGACCGCGGCGCCCAGCGGCACCCTCCCCAGCGGTACCCTTCAACGCTACACTGCCTCGATTGACGAAGAGCTGGAGCGCGAGGCATGAGCGTGGTCCTGGTCTGTGTTGCACTGGCCGGGTTCGTGCTCCTGTACACGCTGTGGGTTCCCCGGCAGGAAATCCACGTCCCCCAGCCGCCTACTCGGCTGGATCACCTGCAGGAGAAAAAGAAGGTCCTTTACGACAACCTGAAGGACCTGCACTTTGAATACCGCACCGGCAAGTTCTCCGACGAAGATTACAAACAGTTAAAAACCTCCCTGCAATACGAGCTGGCACTGGTGATGAAGCAGATTGAGGAGATAGAAACCCGTCGGGAGACGGCTGGCAAGCGCAAGGCAGCCGACACGGCTGAGCCGGCAGTGGAGACGGCAAGCGGAGGTGAGGCTCCTGTTTGCCCTTCCTGCGGACATCCGAACCCGGCGCAGCACAAGCACTGCTCGGAGTGCGGGGCGCGCCTGCAGATGCTGGTGGTTTTGCTGCTGCTCGCTGGGGTGAGTATCGCGGCGCTGCCCGCAGTTGCCGAGCAGGTGGCAGTGGAGGGAGTCGTGCGCAATGGCACCACGGGTAATCCGGCCAGCGGCGCGCTAGTGGCGCTGATCCGCGCCGGCGAGAGCAAAGAGTCGCTGGAGCAGGTGGTCAGCGGCCGTGGGGGGCGCTTTCACTTTCAACCCGTTGATCTGCCTGCGCCGCCGGCGATGTTGCTGGTGCAGGTTGAGCATGGCGGCGTGCGCTACACCGAACCTACAGTGGGCACTGCGCCCGTAGAGTTGGCAATTTATGAAGCCGGCGCTCCGGCTTCCGCCATTCGGGTGGCCGAGCGCGCGGTGATCTTGCACCCCACCGGGGGCAAGCTATTGGTGAACGAGTTCTATCGGCTGTGGAACGGATCGGAGCCTCCGGCCACCTATGCCCCAGCGGGCAGCACGTTCCGCTTCTTTGTCCCGGAGGGAGGCAGTCGCAGCGTGCAGGTCACTCTCCAAGGCGCGGCTGGTATGTCGATTCCGTTGGAGCCGCGGCCGTACGCCGCTCAGTCCGGCGTGCTGGCCGTTAGCCATCCGCTTAAGCCTGGCGAGAACCGCATCGGGGTCAGCTACCACCTGGATTATCCCGGTTCGTTGGAGTTTGCGTCGCGGGCGGTCGAGGAGGTAGAGCGCACGCTGGTAGCTGTCCCCGAAGGTGTAACTCTGGAAGGCGAAGGGTTGAGCGAGCTGGGTTCCGAGCCGGAGACTGGATTTGAAATCCACGAGCTAGCGCGCAACGATCGCTGGACGGTGCGGCTGGCGGGCGAAGGGCGGCCAGCATCGGGCGCGACCGGTGAGGGGAGCGGCGCGGCCGAGAACGATTCCGACGTCGTTTCCCGGCTGGGCCCGGTCGGGGAGAAACGCGCGCTGCTGCTGGCGGTGGTGATGGCTGCGCTGGGGATGGGCTTCCTGCGCCTGTGGCGCCAGCAAAAGCCTGTTACTCTGCCCAGGCAGGTTGCCCGCGGCGGACCCCCCTCCCGCAAGCGCCGGTCTTGACCACGGGCGCCGATCATCGTGTCTCCCTTCGCTCTCGAGGCCATCCAGCTGAGCAAATCCTACGGGGAGCAGCCGGCGTTGCGGAAGGTGGAGTTCGGGCTGCGGCCCGGGGAAGTGCTGGCGCTGCTCGGTCCCAATGGAGCCGGCAAGACCACACTGCTTCACCTACTGGCGTTGCTGACGCAACCCACCAGCGGCAGCGTGCGCATTAGCGGGGTGGAGATGGCCGGAGCCGCGCGGCTGGCCGCCAAGGCGTCCATCGGCCTGCTCAGCCACCAGACGTTCCTTTACGAGGAATTGACAGCGCGCGAGAACCTGGAGTTCTTCGCGCGCCTCTACGAACTCAGCGACCGCGCCGCGCGCGTCGAGCGCCAACTGGAGGCGGCCGGGCTGGTTGAGGTTGGCGACCAACTGGTCCGTCACTTTTCCCGCGGCATGCGGCAGCGGTTGGCTCTGGGCCGCGCCTTTCTGCACGAACCGGACCTGGCACTGCTGGACGAGCCCTTCACGGGGCTGGACGAGTCGGCGGCGCAGGCACTGCGCGATCGGCTGGCGGGCTGGCGCACCGCCGGCCGTACCGTCGTCTTCAGCTCCCACAACCGGGAGCAGGCGCTGGAGCTGGCCACCACCGTGCTGGTATTGGAACGCGGGCGGATGACCCACTTCGGCGAGAGCACTCCGTATTCGAAAGGCCGCCCGTCAATCTCGGAAACGGGCTCGGAAACGGGCTCGAAAACGGGCTCGGAAACGGGCTCGGAATCGGGGAGAACCTGAGGTGGGGTTCTGGAGAGCATCCATGGCGGTGCTGGGCAAAGACGCACGCGCCGAGCGCCGCACCAAGGAGGTGCTGAACACCAGCCTGTTGTTTGCGCTCATCGTGCTGGTGACCTTCAGCTTCTCGTTCGAACCCACCGCGGAGGAGACCCGGCAGATTTCCGGCGGCCTGCTCTGGGTGGCCATCACCTTCGCCGGGATTCTGGCCCTGAACCGCAGCTTTGCCCGCGAGCTGCCCAACGATGCGCTGCTGGGGCTGCTGGCGGCGCCGGTTTCTCCGGCGGCGCTTTACCTGGGCAAGGTGCTGGGCAACGTTGGCTTCCTGTTCCTGATGGAGTTGCTGATGCTGCCGCTGTTCGCGGTATTCTACAACGTGAGCGTGCTCGAGCACGCGGCGCCGCTGGCGGCGATCCTGCTGCTGGGCACCTGGGGATTCGCCGTGCTGGGCACCCTGCTGGCCGCCATGACCATCACCATCCGCACCCGCGAGATGATGCTGCCCGTGCTGCTGTTTCCCCTTCTGACGCCCCTGCTGCTCGCCGTAGTCCAGGCCACCACTGCGGTGCTGGCGGCGCAGCCCTGGCGCGCCTACCAGCTATGGATGAAGCTCATGTTGGGCTTCGATATTATCTTCACGGTGGCCGCGCTGCTGCTGGTGGAATATGTGCTGGCGGAACCGTAAGGAAGCTGGGAACAGGCCAGGAGTTCGCTCGCCAGACCTTATCGCTGGGCCTTGAGGAGAAGTTGTGAACGAACGCCCAATTGCTGCTCTGCTGCTGTTTGCCGTGACGGTGGGGGCCATGGCCAAAGCGCTGCACGCCATCTTCCTGGAAGTGCCCATGGAAGTCACCATGGGCGCGGTGCAGCGCATCTTCTACTTTCATCTGCCGTCGGCGGCGGTGGCCTTTCTCGCCTTCGCTGTCTCGGCCGGGGCCAGCGTCGCCTATCTGATTGGCCGGAACCTGAGGTGGGACCGCTGGGCGGTTTCGGCGGCAGAAATTGGCGTGGTCTTTTGCTCGGTGGTGCTGGTGACGGGACCTATCTGGGCCAAGCCGGTGTGGGGCATCTGGTGGACGTGGGACGCCCGGCTGACTGCCACCTTCGTGCTGTGGCTGATCTATGTCTCCTACCT
>JAKZXP010000334.1:0-6601 GCA_047514915.1 Terriglobia bacterium | reverse complement strand
GGAACGACATGCTGAGAGATCGCCTATGAAGACTACTGCCACGAGAAAGCCCAATGGCCACCGTCGGCGCAGCCCGCGCCTGGCCCGCGTAGTGGAGGTGGAAATTGAGGGTCGGGGAGCTGACGGCAAAGTTCTGGTGGAATCCACCTCTACGTGCGACATCAGCCGGCATGGCGCCAGCCTTACCGCTCGGACTCCGTTTCCTCGCAGTGCGCCACTGGCCATCCGCCGGTCCGGAGGCAAGCCTGCTCTGGCCCGGGTGGTTTCGGTGAAGTCGTGTTCCCAACCTGGCCTACAGCAGCTCGGAGTGGGATTCGTGGAGGAGGAAAGTTACTGGGAGCACGAATTCCCTCCCGACTGGCAAGACAAGGACGGTCCAGCGGTGGAAGACAAAAAGCCGGCCGAGGAACCGGCCGCGGCGCACCAGCGCATTCATGCGCTGGACGAATCGCTGGAGAGAGTCCTGCGCAAAGGCGAAACGCTTCGGGCACAGACCGAGACGATGCTCCGGGAGTTCGCCCAACAGGTCGAAGCCGTACGCCAGCAAAGCGCCAGCGCGCTGGCGCCCCAACTGGACTTGCTGGCTGCCCGAAAGAACATCGCAAGAGAGGAGCTTGCTGACCAGGCCCGGGCGGCGGCGGAAGCCATTCGTGCGCAGGAGCAACGCGCCCACACCTCCTTGGTCCGGCAGGCAGCAGGTGCGGAGGAGGAGATTGGGAACCTGCCCCGCAAATTTGAGGCCGTCATTCAGGCAGCCGCGGAGAAATCTCAACAGGCCCTGGCCCAGGAAGGCAGCAAGGCCAAGGAAATCGTGGCGCAGGCGGCCGCCAGTCTGGAAGCGCACCGCAAGGGAGTGGCCGAACTGGAAGCGCAGGCCGCCCGCTGGCGCGAGCAAATGGGAGCCAGCCTGAACAACCTGCGGCAGGAGGCGGAGCGGGTCACTCACAGAAGCCGTGGCGAAATGAACGGGGCCTCCCTGGCCAGCGTCCAGGAATTCCGGAAGCTCACCCCACAGCTAGTCGAGGAGGCGTCGCGCTCTTTCGCCGCCGTGCTGGGCGAACAGAAAGGCGCGGCGACCCGCTGGATTGCCCAGTCACTGGAGACGGCCCGCGCCAGTTTCACCGAGCTGCAAAACGCCTCGCGGGCGGCGCTGGCCGAGCACGGAGGTCAGGCGCTGGAGCAGTTCAAGACGTCGCTCCAGGAGCGCTCGCGGGAAGCCAAGGAGGCCGGCTCGGCCGAAGCTGCGGCGCTCGAAACTCGCCTGCAGCGCCTACGAACCTCGCTGAGAGAATTGGCAGATTTGTCGGAACGGGTCATTTCCGGCACTCAAGAAAAGCTGTCGGCAACGACAGGCCAGGCCGAAAGCCAGTTGCGGGAGACCGCTACGCGCCACCTCCGCGAACTGGGAGAAGCTGCGGCACAGGCGGTTCAACGTCTCGAGCAGCAGGCCGAATCGCTCAAGTTCGGTGCCGCTGAGGCTACCCGCCAACTCGACAAGCAGTCCCGCGACGTGCAGCAGATGCGTCTCGCGCTGGATCGGAGCGCCGAGCAGAGGCGGAAAGAACTCGACGCCCTGTCAGGTTGGCTGACGAGCCGATATGACCAGAGGAAGGAGGCCTTGGACCGACTCCTGGAAACCTTGGAAAATGGCCGCGCCGCCCTGCGCGCCAACCTGGATTCGCTACGGACATGCACGGAAGAGAACCAGGCGCAGCTCGGGCGCTTCGCCGCCGGGCAGGAAGCGTCACTGAAATCCAGGACTCTGGAGCTGGAGCAGAAACTGCAGGCCGCCACTACGGCGCTGGAAAGCGCACTGCAGGAGCGCGCCGCGGCTGCGCTCGAATCCTTCCGCAACGCCTTTTCGACCGGGCTGGAACAGGCCGCCGCCCAGGCGCAGCAGAGATTCGGCCAGGCGCTGGCCGCGGAACTGGAAAAAGCCGCCCCGCGCGTTTCCGAACTGGCCTCGACCGTGGATCGCCACGCTGAACAGCGCAGCAAGGAGCTGGGGGTGTCAGCGGCCGCTCATGTGCACCGGCTGCACCAGGCGCGTCAAGAACTGGAAGCCAGCGTACAGGGAGGCGTGGAACACTTGGCTCAGCGAGCCACCGACGCCGAGCACTCGGTCCAGCAAGCCGCCCAGGCCGCCGTGGGTGCGGTGGCCGACGGCCAGGCGAAAGCCGCGACTTCCGGCGGAGAAATTCTGGCCTCAATTCAGCAAGCACACTCTTCCCTGACGCGGGAGGGGACCGAGGTGGAAAACCAGGCCCGACAGAGGCGCCAAGGGCTGGAGGCGCAATTTGCCGGATTTTCCTCGGCTCTGGAGGATAAACGCACCAGCCTGATTTCCTTCTATTCCAGTGTGGACAAGACCAAAGCAGAACTGGCTCTGTCGGTGGCCACCGCGGAGCGGCGAGTGGAAGATGCGCGCACGGCCATCGACGAGGCGCAGCACGAAATTCAAGCAGTGTTGGACAGACGCGCCGAAGCCCTCACCACTCGCCTCCACCAGAAACTAAAAGAGCTGCTGAATGCGGGTCAACAAGAGGTTGGAGCGGTGGGCGAGGCTGCCCAGGAGGTTTTCCAGGCGCGGATCCACTCCTCCTTGGACCGCACCCTGGAGCAAGCAGAGAAACGCCTGGAGCAGGCCGGCGGCAGTCGGATGGCAGGCCTCGAGCGCTCCGTCGAAACCCTTCGCCTCGACTACGAGCGGCGCTTGCAGCATCTGGCGCAGCAGTACGAGGAAGCTTGCCAGAAGCAGACGCGGATGCTCACGGACGCCGTGGCCGATGCGGCCGTCCCGCTCCGCGATCAGACGCAGCAGCTGAGCCGCACCGCCATCGAGCGGGTGCGCGAGGCCCATGAGATGCTGCTGCGGGAAACCCCTGCCCAGGTGGCCCAGGCGGAAGTGGCCTTCCGGCAGAGCCTGGAGCGAATTCTTGAACAGGCCCGTGAAGAAGCGTCCGCCACCTTGGCGACCCTCTGCTCGCAGTGGGTGGCAAGGAGTGAGTTGGAGTTGCGCCGCCGCCTTTACGAGGCTCAGCAGAAGCCGATACCGCCAGGCAAGGCCGAGGCGGAAAGCGCGTAGACGCCGTAACTAATGTACTTGGGATCTGCGCTCCTGGTCTCTCTGGTGGGCCGCGCGCAGCAGTTGATCTAGCGGATCCGTCTCTGCAATCTGTTCCCCGGCGCTCTCTGCCACCCCTTCTGACATCAGGGTTGCCCCCAATTCCACTTCCGGTCCGCCGGGCTCTTCTCTTTGCCCGGAAGGGGGCCCGGCAGGGGGCCCGGCAGGGGGCTCAGCGGAACGCAGCACCCGATCGATTGGTTCGGTCTCCGCAATCTCTTCCGCCGCGGTCGCCCCTAATTCCCTGAACTTGCGAACACTGGGTAGAAGCCGGGATTTTAGAGAACCAAGAGTCTTATTGAAGGCGTCCACCGCGTCATCCAGCGCTGCGCGCAACTTGCTGAAGTGCCCCCAGAAAATTGAAACACGTTCGTAAACTTCTCTCCCCGCCTCACTGATTTCGCGAGCGTTCGCGGCGACGGCTTCTTGTCGCCATCCGTAAGAGGCTGCTTTCAGAAGAGCGATCAGGGTCACCGGGGTCGCGATGAGCACCCGGTTTTCAATTGCGTGTTCTACCAGAGAAAGATCACGGTCGACGGCAGCACTAAAGAATGGCTCTCCCGGAAGGAAAAGCACTGTGAACTCGGGAGCGGCGTCCAGCCCTTTCCAGTAGGCTTTGGAGGACAGCTGGTCCACGTGGCTCCGCACCTGCTTGGCATGGCGGGTGAGAAACGAGTTCCTTTCCTCCTCCGTATTTGCCTCAACCGCGTCAAGGTAAGCGTCAAGCGGCACTTTGGAATCCACCGGGACGGAAAGACCACCGGGCATGTACACGACCATGTCGGGGCGATATGGACCATCTTCAGTATGGATCGTGGGTTGTTCAACGAAGTCGCAATGCTCTGCCATCCCTGAAAGTTCCGCGGCACGCCGCAATGTCAGTTCTCCCCAACGGCTGCGAACATGCGGGCGCCGTAGCGCAGAAACCAGGTTCGCCGTCTCCCGTCGGAGAAGGTCTTGTGCTTCCCCAACCCCTTTCAGCAAACCGTGCAGGTTCCCATATGCTCTTTGGCGCTCGCCCTCAATTGCCTGCAGATTTGCTTCGAATCTCGTGAGCGCTTCGGCAAGCGGTTTGACCAGCGCATCAACCTCCGTCTTGCGCTGCTTCAGGTCTCCTTCCGCCTCCCCACGGAGCGCGCTGAACTTTTGGGTCGCAAGGTCAAGAAATGTTTCGTTGCTGGTTCTTAATGCCTGAGCCGCGTGTTCACTGAACTCCGCTGATAGCTGAGTGCGGGCCTCCTCTATCAATTTTTCCTTCTCTCGCAGTATTTCTCGCTGTGATGTAAGAAAAGCCTCCGACGTTGCCTTGCTAAGTTCCGCCTCCTGCAAACGTTCTTGGAAGGCCGGGGGAACGCGGTCCCGGGTAAGTAGCCAGGTCAACAGGGCTCCGACTAGAACTCCGACAAGCAGACTAGAAGCAATCGCTATGAACAGTACCAATGAGCTCATCTTGGGGTCCCTTCCCTGAGCTAGTAGGGCAGCCGGACCAGCAGCTTCCCGAGCGCTCCGCGCTGCTCCCCCGACAGCGCCTCAAACTCGCCGGCAAACCCGGTGCCGGTGATTCGCCGCACCTGGCAGGGCAGAGGAATGGCTTCGGTGCCCGAGCCCAGGGTGATCTTGACTTCAGCGGCCGCGGGCGGTGATGAGGCCGCTTCGACAAAAATGCTGTCCTGGCTCAATTCCGTAGCCTCGCCGGTGATGTGCTGGTCCTCCCACTCGACGGCTACGGCTTCCCGCAGCCTGCAACGTCCCCGTTCTCGCCGGTCAATGTCCTCGATCATGGCTCTACCTCGTGGGCCTATTGTAGCGCGGCCCGTTGGATTCAGGCACCTGTTCTTGTCCGTCTCCGGCGCCGCACCCTCGCCCGCCCCAATAACCACTCACCGCTGCCAATAACGCTGGCTAGCAGGATGGCCTTGGGGCTGCGAGCGATCCGGTCAAGCGTTGAGCTGCCCTTAACGTGCCTGTTCTTCATCGGGAACCAGGCGCAGGACCAAAGTTTTCTCCGGCAGCTCCATTTCCCGGGGACAGCGCCAGGGCCGGGGACAACGCCAAGGAAAGAAGACGGCTGGCCCGGCGCGCAGTTCTCTGTGCGGCGTCTCCACAATGGCGTGCTGCTTGGCGGAGACGATTCGCGACCGCCGCAGCTGTCGCCCGTTCTTCCGAAGACTCAGATAATCGCCGGGCAGGGGCCGGATGTTGGGTGGGGGCAGGCAGACGTAGGTATCCGGCAAGTGTGTACGCACCAGCGATTCGAGCGGCAGCGGGTACTCCACTGGCCGCCGCCTATTGAGCTTTGCCGCGCGGCCTCCGGGGTCTGTTTTCAGTTCCCACAGGTCAGGCCCCAGCGACTGGAACTTGTGCGCCAGAACCCACCGCAAGCCACCCCGCTGGCTGCGAAAGTAATTCCACGGAAGCGTGTCGGACAGGACCTGGTCGGTGTTGGCACAGCCGCCGTGATCCTCAAGCGATGCTTTAATCTTGTCCAGTAATAGATTGGAAGCACTAACTCTTTTGCTTGTAGGTACACCTCCCTCCGCCGCCCTGTAAGCCAACCCAAGTTGCCCCCTCAGATGTGGCCCGAAGGCCTCTCGCACTGTGCAGGCTGGAGCCTGGCGGCGGGCGTCGATTCCGACGCGCACTCCAGAGTCCGTGTCCGTCGCCGACCCCACTTTCACCAGCAGCAAGCCTGCCCCGTGCCGCTTCAGCGCCGCCCGCCTTCGGGGCGGAATCCGTGCGCCCTCCGGCACGGCGACGTAGGATTCCCAAACGTAGCGCTTGTTCCGCCCAGCCTGGCGAACCGCGCCGCGCGAAAACCAGGGCTTCAACTCCACGGCCACAGTCACGAGCTCGTGCACCGCCAGCAGGTCAACATAGCCGCCATGCGGCGCTGGCACCTCCGCATACACGGCATAGTCCAGGCTCTCGAAGTGCCGCTTTACCGCCGGATACAATTCGGCTTCCCGCATTGCTGTTGCTGAATGTACCGCCAGGCGCTGCTACTTGTGCCCCTTCACCGGGTGACGCCTAAGGCACGCTTCCCCCCGGCCTGCAGAGGGAGTGGAAGGAGGATTGAAGCGCCCGTGGGGCTGAGGAAGAATCACTAGCCGTTAGAAACCAAGGCTGAATGTGTTTGTGTAGCCAATGTATATGAGCACACCATGCACCGGAGCTTAGGAGGCTGTGCGAGATGATGCCGCCGCCAGCGCCTCCAGTTTTTGACTGGCCCCACCCGCCACCGTTCACTCGTGTTTGGCCGCCGACAGCGGGCCTTTGTGCTTCCAAAGTCGTTCTTTGAGACGGGGAAACAGTTTCAGGGCGTTGTCGCGCAGGATGTTGCGGCCGATCTTGCGCGCGTCCTCCTCGCGTAGCTGGCCCCAAATGACCTTCTCGGCTAGAACCTCGGCCAGGCAGCGGAGGCTAAATTCCGTCGAGCCGATATTGGCTCAAAACCCGCGCCTCATCAAAATCGCCCTT
>JAKZXP010000333.1:0-11802 GCA_047514915.1 Terriglobia bacterium | reverse complement strand
GCCGAAGAGGGCCTGGCTCAGATCAGCGACCCGGCAGCGCTGGAGCCGCTGATCCAGAAACTGATCGCAGCGAACCCGAAACAGCTGGCGCAGTACCGCGGGGGAAAAACCGGTGTCTTTGGCTACTTCGTCGGTCAGGTAATGAAGGCCACGCGCGGACAGGCCAATCCGGCACTGGTGAATGAGTTGCTAAAACGACATTTGGAATCCTCCGAGGTTCCTTGAACAAATAGCGGGCTCGGTTTTCATCGTTGTAAAACCCAGATGAGTCAAATCCAGCCGAGTCAAACCAGCCGAAATTCCCAACTAGACCGGCAGTGTCCCAGTTTGCGCTCCGAGATCACCACGACCTTGCGCCAGCGGGACTGTTCGAGAGACCGGCACCGGCCAATGTTGCCGGAAAGCCACGCCCGGCGTGGGTTTCGTTTTTCTTTCCATTGACATTTGTATGCTTTCATGAGTAAAATTAGTTGTTAAATCCAGCCCAGGAGACAGACCTAGTTTCTCCGAGACGGGTCTGCAGCGGGGTATAACTCATTATGGTGAATTTCCGTGTTGGAGATAAAGTTGTCTATCCCAATCATGGGGTTGGAACCATCGAACAAATCAGCAACCGCAACATCTCCGGAGAAAGCGAAAAGTTCTACCTTTTGCGGATCAATTCCAGCAGTCTGACTGTTATGGTCCCCGTTGCCGGTGTCGTGACCGTCGGCCTTCGCAGGATCGTGAAAGAGGCCGAATCGGGGCGCGTCCTCGCCTATCTGTCCAACGGCAATTGCCGGAGCCATTCCGACTGGAAGTGGCGGTTCAAGGAGAACTCGGAAAAAATGCGCGACGGGTCCCTGTCGCATGTAGCCGAGGTGATGAAAAGCCTTCTGATGCTGGGCCGTTCCAAACCGCTTTCGTTTCGGGAGAAGAAGATGCTCGACCGTGCGCGCCACCTGGTGATCAGCGAGCTGGCCGTTGTGAAACGCTTGCAGGATCGGCAGGCTGAGGCGCTCGTGGAGCGGGCTCTGTCCAAAGCGAACCTGAAGCTGCCCGAACTGGAGTAGGCTCAATCCCCGGGACGTATCCACCAGGACGTATCCACCAGGATGTATCCACCCTGACGTATCCGGCCTGCCCGGCCATCGGGCAGGGATTTTTTTCGGAGGAGAACATGCGCCGAACGGTAGCCCATTACGCCCTGGCCCTGACCCTCAGCGGGCTGTTTGCCGTCGCGTCGGTGGCCCAGCCCTCCCAGCCCGTCATTGAGAACCATTACAAGATCGCGCCGGGCAAGAGTGAGGAGTGGTTGGCGCTCTACAAGAAATGGCACCTCCCGCTGCTCAAGGAATTGCAAAAGGAGGGGCGACTGCTGTCCATTGCCATTTTCCGACCGCACATGCACCAGGGCGGACCGGAATGGCACTTCAGGGTCCTGCTGCGCTTTTCCAGTTTTGCCGTGCTGGGCGACGAAGAACACAATCAGAAAATCTTGCGGCGCCTTTTCCCCAACCAGGAGGAATTGCGCAAAAATGAGCAGCGTCGATGGGAAATCACGGAGCGGCATTGGGATGACCTGATGGTCGAAGTGGAGTAGTAAGCGCGCCAGCCGACTCACCCGGTGCTGAGGCTCTGTCCCTGGAAATGCTCCAGCGCCAACCGCTTCGTAGCTTCCAGATTTCAAGCGGCCTGGACAGGAGGTTTCCGGCTAGTCCTGAGGAGCCAGGGCAAAGTAGATCTGCCGGGCCACGGGATCTACACGATCCACCAGGACCCGAACACGGTCGCCCAGCCGGAAGCGACGCTTGCTTCGCTCTCCGGCCCACTCGTGAGTGGGCTCGCGGAAAACGTAGCGGTCGTCGGTGAGGCTGTCGGCGTGAACCAGGCCTTCCACAAACATCTCGGTGAGTTCGACGAAGAAGCCGAACCGGGTCACATTCACCACCAACCCCTCGAATTCCTCGCCCATTCGCTCCGCCAGGAAGGTCACTTTTTTCCATTCCAGCAGCTCGCGCTCGGCGTCCTGGGCGCGTCGTTCAGAGTCGGACGTCTCCTCGGCGACTAGTTTCAGCTCTGCTTCCGGGATCGGCCCTTCACTGGCTGGGCCTTCACCGGCTGGGCTTTCACTGGCTGAGCCCTCATTGGCTGGGCCTTCACTGGCTGAGAATGCGGGGCCGGGACGCGCCGCCGGCTTCCTGCGGCGTCCCCGGGGGCCTGCACCGGTCGGTTTCCAATCGTGCAACACCGCTTTCAAGATGCGGTGGACGATCAAATCCGGGTAGCGACGGATGGGAGAAGTGAAATGGGTGTAGCCAGGGCAGGCGAGTGCAAAGTGTCCGCTGTTCTGCTCCGAATACCGCGCCTGCTTGAGCGAGCGTAGCATCAGGTAGGACAGGATTCGCTCTTCCGGTTTGCCAGCAATGGCATCGGTGAGCCGTTGATAGTGGCGCGGAGTAACAGGAATTTCGGCAGGCAGCTCCCACTGTTGCGCGAACCGTGGGCCGCGCGGGCGCCCAAAGCGGCTACGCCGTCCGGCTCCCTCTCCCGAGCGGATTCGAAAGCGTTCGACCGACAGACCCGCCACTCCCAGGCTGTAGCCAAAGTTGCCGGCAAGCTGTTCAAACTTCATCACCTTCTTCGGGTCCGGCTTCTCGTGAATGCGGTAAAGCGAAGCCAGCGCCAGCCCGGCCAGGTGGTTGGCCACCGTCTCGTTGGCCGCCAGCATGAACTCCTCAATCATCCGGTGAGCGACGTTGCGTTCTGAGCGGGTAATGGCGCGCATCTGTCCGAACTCGTCGAACTGGATTTCCGCTTCCGGCAGATCGAAATCAATCGAGCCGCGGCGGCGGCGCTTTTCGTTCAGGATCAAGGCCAGCTCCTTCATCCGTTCAAACGGGGGGATCAGGGGCGCGTAGCGGGCGCTCAGGCCCGGGTCGCCTTCCAACACCAGGTTGACGTTGGTGTAGGTCATGCGCTCGGCGCTGCGGATCACCCCTTCCCGCAGCTGGTGCCCAACCACTTCTCCCCGCCCGTCAATCTCCATCAGGCAGGAGACGACCAGCCGGTCCACATGCGGATTCAGTGAGCAGATGCCGCTGGAAAGCTCGGCCGGCAGCATCGGAAGGGCGCGGTCGGGGAAATAGACGGAAGTACCGCGCAACCGCGCCTCGCGGTCCAGTGGACGCGCGGGGCGCACGTAGTGGCTGACGTCGGCGATGTGCACCTGGAGCAGGTAGGTGCCGTTCGCCAACCGCTCGACGTAGACCGCGTCATCGAAATCCCGCGCCGTCTCCCCGTCAATGGTCACCACGGGCAGAGCGCGGAAATCCAGCCGTCCCTCCAGCTCGCGCGAGGAAAGAAACTGGGGCACTGCCCCGGCCTCCTCCAGGACTTCGGTCGGGAATCGGTGGGGCAAGTGGTGCTTGCGGATGATGATCTCGACGTCAAGGCCGAAGTCGCCTGGCCGCCCCAGCACTTCCAGCACACGGCCTTGCGCTGGATTACTGGCCGTGGGGAATCGGGTCAATTCCACGTTGACAATGGCGTTGTCCAGCTCCTGGGGTCTTGCGTCGCCGGGCAGCGGCTCGTTGCGGGGAATCCGGATGGCCTCGCGGAGGCGCTCGTCGTGGGGAAGGACGAAATTACCCCGCCGCTCGCAGCGGAACTGCCCGACCACGGTTTCGTGGGCGCGTTTCAGCACTTGGTGAATACGCCCTTCAGCGCGCCCGCGCTCGTCCAGCCGGCCCAGCCGTACCAGTACCCGGTCCCCGTGCATGGCGTCGCCCAGGCTGTGCTGGCCGACGAACACGTCGCCCACCATGCCGGGCACAAGTTCATCCAGGATCACGAACCCGTATCCGTCGCGGTGGCGGACCAGCCGGCCGGAAAGAAATTGGGTCCCTTTCTCAGGCCGCGAGCCCGCCGCGCGGCCGGTAGCCCCGGTAGCCAACGAGAAGTACTGTCCGCGCGATTTGACCAAGGCCTTTTGGCGCACCAGGCGTGCAAGCTCGTCCTTCAGCGCGCGGCGCGCCACTCCTCCTCCGCCTAGCTCCCGCAGCAGTTGCTTGAGGCTGGCCTGGCGGTCTGGCTGCCGCGCAATGTACTCCAGGATTTCCCGTTCGCTGACCATAGGCAAGATTATGGCGACTGCTCGCCCCTCCGGGCGCGTTCCCTATTCGTGATGAGGCGATTGGACAACATCTCCAGGCTCCCACTCCGCATCTGGCATTGTCCAGGCTTCAGAAACCAACTATAATCTGCGCGCTGCATTTCCTTCTACACCAGGAGATAGTTCTATGCTGCTCCGAGCGGTGGTTTTTTCCTTCTTGTGGTTGTTGGTAGTGAATCCTGGGAACCTCTTCGCCCAAGTTCCAGTAGTGTTTGAGGGCGGCGTGGTGAATGGTGCCAGCTTTCGTCCGAGCAATGCGCCGGGAAGCGCGGTTGCCCAGGGGTCGATCATCTCGATCTTCGGCTCCGATTTAGGGTCGGCGACCGGCATCGTGTCCGGGGTGCCGCTGCCAACCGTTATCCTTGGCACGCGGGTGATCATCGGTGGGCAGCCGGCGCCACTGTTTTTTGTGTCCGCCGGACAGATCAACGCCCAGGTGCCCTGGGGTGCGCCGACGGGCACGGTCCAGCTTACCGTGCAAACGCCAGGGGGAACCAGCGCCCCAGTGAACGTATCCGTCGCAGAGACAGCTCCTGGCTTGTTTTCCCAAGCCACCAACGGGCGCGGCCCGGGGGCCGTGCTGAATTTTGTCGCCGAGGGGAACACTCCCATAAACACAGCAGCTTCCACCATTACCCCCGACGGTATTGTCTCCATCTTTGGTACAGGTCTTGGGCCGGTCACGGGACCTCCTGCCGACGGAGCCGCTGGCTCCGGGCAACCTACGACCACAACTCCGGTGGTGACCATCGGCGGACGGCAGGCGGTGGTGGAGTTCTCCGGGCTGGCTCCCGGCTTCGTAGGCTTGTACCAGATCAACGTCCGGGTGCCTCCCGGCACGCCCGAGGGCTGCTATCTGCCGCTGCAGGTGACGTTCGAAAATGAGAGCAGCAACACGGTGACCATCGGGGTCACCAATACCGGGAGCGATTGCAACCAGGCCAGCAGCGGCTTGCCCGGCCTGTTCCTCAACGGATCATTTGGCGTGGCCAGCGTGAACCGGTTTACGACCCAGTTCGCTCTCCCAGTGCCAGGGTTTCCCCAGATCCCGGACAACTTCAGCGCGAGCTTCCGCCGCTTTGAGGCCGTCATCCCTACGGTTGAAGCCGGCTTCCCACCGGTTGGCGGCGGCTGTAATGTGGCAGTGTACCGCATCGACCCCAACAACCCGCCCGACATCCTCGACTTCACCAGTGAGGACCTTCCGCTGGACGCCGGGACCTTAACCTTGAGCGGTCCCTTTGCCGGCTCGCCCCAAGCCCTTAACCCAAGTGAGCCGGGTGAGTACAGCGTGGAACTGGGCAACGATGCTCTGGTGCCCGGCACCTGGAGCTTGGCCGGATCCGGCGGGGCCGATGTGGGGGCCTTCAATACGATGGTCGAAGTCCTTTCGCCCCTGTTCAGCGTGACCGACTTTGGGGTCCAGGACACTTCCTTCAGCCAGGCCCAACCGCTGACGATCAGTTGGAGTTGCCCCGACCCCAATGGGACCGTCGGTGTGTTCCTGGCTTCGGTCGATGCAGTTGAATCCCTTTTCGGTGTCGTCATGTGCTCAGCTTCGTGCAGCGACGGCCAGGTCACGATCGGCAGCGATCTGCTGGGCCAGCTCCCGCTCAGCAGCCAAAGCGCCGCGTTTCTGATTGCCAACTTCTTCTCCGACCTGCAAAGCGGCCGGATCGAGGCTTCCGGCCTGGACTTCGGGCTGTTTGGCTACAGCATCGTAGAGAGCCTTATCGGAGCCACCCTGACCGAGTAGCGTTCTCCACCTGATTTTCTCCTGCTCCCAAGCCGCGCGCCCTGCGGCTTCAGCGGTATACTCTGGGTGTGCCAGAAACACCGAGACTTACTGCGACGGTGAAGGCGTCCGGTTGAGCCTCCAAGCTCAGTCCAAAGGTTTTGGACGCCGTCCTGAGCAAGCTGCCGCGGAATAGCAACGCGAAGGTGCTGGTCGGCTTCGACAACGCCGACGACGCGGGTGTGTATCAAGTCGCGCCGGACCTGGCCCTGGTCCAGACGGTGGACTTCTTCACCCCCATCGTGGACGATCCCTACGTCTACGGGCAGATCGCCGCAGCGAATTCGCTCAGCGACATCTATGCGATGGGCGGCCACCCGGTCTCAGCGCTTTCGCTGGTGGCCTTTCCCCAGAAAGGCGACACGGAAATCCTGGGGAAGATCTTGCTGGGGGGCCACGGGAAGATGGAAGAAGCCGGCTGCGCGGTATTGGGCGGGCATTCGATCAGCGACGACGAGATCAAGTTTGGCTATGCCGTTACCGGGCTGATTTCCCCCAGCCGTATCCTGGTCAATTCCGGGGCGCGCGCCGGCGACGCACTGCTGCTCACCAAACGCCTGGGCACGGGCGTCATCTCCACAGCGCTGAAGCGGGAAGCCGCGGACCCGGCCAGCGTGGCCGCTGCGGTCGAGTCCATGCTGACGCTGAATCGCACCGCCTGCGAGATCATGCTGCGCTTCCAGGTGCACTCAGCCACCGACGTCACTGGCTTTGGCCTGCTGGGCCACGGCCGCGAGATGGCCGTGGCTAGCGGCGTTGGTCTGGAGATTGACCACGCCCGCCTGCAATTTCTACCTGGAGCGTTGGAAGCGGCTCGCGCCGGGAACCAGCCGGGCGGGTTGAAGAACAATCGCGAGTTTGTTTCCTCTGCGGTGGAGTTTCGCGGCGTGGTGGCGGCGGAAATCGAAGCCCTGCTGTACGACCCGCAAACCTCGGGAGGCCTGCTGATCTCGGTGGAAGCAGCCGATGCCCCAGCCCTGGAGCAGGCGCTGCGGGAGGCGGCCATCCCCGCCGCCATCATTGGGCGCGTCCGAACCGACGCCCACCCTTCTATCCTAGTCCTCTAGCCTCGCGTCCCAGAAATTCGCCACAAACACATTCGTGACCACTCGCTCACGCTCGTGGCTCGGAAGCCCGTTGAAAATACAGAGCCGCGCGCGTCAGCAAGCGGTCCCACAGGCGCACAAACATATGCCACGTTTTTCCGGGACGCGACACTAGCAGGCTGCTGAAAAACCCTGACGTGTGTCATTCCACTGTTTCCAGAATCTCAGTCGGTCCAGGTTGGCTGGGCCGTCAGAATGCCTCCATCCACTGCGTAAGTGACACCCGTGACGGCAGAGGCTTTGGAACCGGCCAGAAACAGCATCACCTCCACCACCTCTTCCGGCTTTGCCAGCCTCTGCATTGGGATGCGGCGGCTCCACTTCTTCATGGTCCCCTCGGCATCGCCGGTCGCCTCTGCAAAGCCCCGCAAGAGGGGAGTATCGATGTACCCAGGAGCTACGGCATTGACTCGGATACCCCGCCCCGCGAAATCCAGTGCCGTGCACCTGGTCAAAGAAACGATCCCGCCTTTCGCGGCCGCATAAGCCGAGGACCCGGGAACATTGAAGTAGCTTTGCATGGAAGCCACGTTGACAATCGCCCCTCCACCGTTCCGGAGCATTACCGGAATACAGTGCTTGCAACAAAGGTAGGTGCCGGTGAGATTCGTGGCAACGACACGATCCCATTCTTCTTCAGGGAGATCCACCACAGTGGCGACCGTGCCCTGAATACCGGCTACGTTGGCCAGCACATCAATCCGCTGGAACTGGGCGACTGCCTCCTGAGCCATCCGTCTTACGTCGGCTGAGACCTTGACGTCGGTCTTCACGAAGAACGCCCGTCCTCCGCTGCTCTCGATCGCCTGGGCGGTTTTGCGACCTCCAACTTCCTCTATGTCAGCAACGACAACGGCTGCGCCTTCCCGGGCAAAGCCGAGACAGGTCGCCTCACCGATTCCTCTGCCACCTCCGGTGACAATGGCTACTTTCCCTTTAAACTCCCCTTCAAATTCCATAGTTCAGTGACTCCTTCGCAGGGCTGGTTCGGCGAGCGTAACACATTCCCGATTCGCCCGCGTGGACTGCTCTCTTCGGTGAAGCCGTCTGCGAGAAACGGCGATGCCGGCCGCCAGCATCGGGCGCGTCCGCGCTTTCGGGCCGCGTTCGCGCTTTCGACTTTGCGCCTTAAGCCCGTGCCATCAAATGTTTGCTGGTGGCAGATAGCTGGGAGCCTGGTTTGTGGTATTCTAGGAAATTAGCTTTGCGATAGAGAGTGAAACGGTGCGGGTAGGCACAATCGAATGGCCGGCGCCCCAGAGCGCCGAAGAAGCAGAGTTGTTGGCCCAGGTGGATCCCCGACGGTTGCCCCGCCACGTGGCGATCATCATGGATGGCAATGGCCGCTGGGCGCGGCAGCGGCGGCTGCCCCGCGTGGCCGGCCATCGGGCCGGGGCGCGAGCGGTGCGCGAGGTAGTGGAATATTCGTCCCGTCTGGGGCTGCAAGCGCTGACCCTCTACGCTTTCTCGATTGAAAACTGGAAGCGGCCCAGGCAGGAGCGGGACATGTTGTGGAAGCTGCTACGGGAATACCTGCGGCGCGAACTGCCTACAATGGAGCGCAACAATATCCGTTTCCAGGTCATCGGGCGCCTTCATCAGTTGCCCCGGGCCGGCCAGGACGATATCCAGGAGGCAGTGGCCGAAACCGCCAAAAACACGGGCACGCTGCTGAGCGTGGCTCTCAACTACGGGGCCCGGGCGGAGCTGGTGGACGCCTTTAACGCTATCCTGGAGCGCGTGCGGCACAACGGGATCAACGGACTTCGGGTGGATGAAGAAACCATTGCTGCACACTTATACACGCATCCTCTGCCGGACCCCGACCTGCTGGTCCGCACCAGCGGCGAACTCCGTGTCAGCAATTTCCTGTTGTGGCAGATCGCCTATGCGGAAATCTGGGTCACCGAAACGCTATGGCCCGATTTCACGCGCAAGCACCTGCTGCAGGCGATCATTGACTACCAGAGGCGCGAGCGCCGCTACGGCGGGCTCTCCACTGGCGGCTAGTGCTGTGATCGACTGAAGAAGTGCCTCCCCAGGGTAGCGATGGCGCTGCGCTCGGGACCGGTGGCGCTGCCGGGGAGTAGAACGAAAATTAGCCGATCACGAACCTGGCGAGCAGCACGCCCGAGAAACGGCAACTCGGGTATCCTAGTTGCAACACCGCTGTCGCAACACCGCTGTCGCAACACCTTGGATGCAGTTCGCTTTCTTTGCGACCGTCTGTGGACAAAACGCCAAGACCTGGAAATGCTTCTGGTAACACCTGGGCGCGGGTGCGCACGGCCGCTATCCTAATTCCTCTCATTCTGGGATTGGTGTTAGCAGCGCCGCGGGTGCTGTTCGAGATGGTGGTGGTCCTGGTCGCTCTGCTCACGTTGCGTGAATACCTGGACCTGGCGGAAAAAGCAGGACAGGCGCCGTTGCGGGCTTTCTCACTTGTCGCCGTAGTGGCTCTGGTGGTTTGGCCGCCGGGGGTAGGGACCGTCGTTCCCCTGCTGGTGATGCTCGCGCTGGTGCTGGTTTTGCGGCCACCGCGATCTTTGGACAAGGTTCTGCCGGGCGCTGCTGCCACCGTCCTCGGCATCCTCTACGTCGGACTGCCCATGGCGCTGCTGGCGGATTTGCGACGGTTGCCGGATGGTCCCAAGTGGGTGCTCTACGTGCTGTTGCTGACCTGGATCAGTGACACGGCTGCCTACTTTGCGGGGCGCCTGGTGGGGCGGCACCGGATGTCGCCGCGAATCAGCCCAGGCAAGACCTGGGAGGGCGCCCTGGCCTCGCTGGCCGCGGGCGTCGCTTTTGGCATCCTCTACCCGGCCTATCTGCTGGCCGGGGTATCGCTTATGTGGAGCGCGACCACGGCGGTGGCGGTCAACTTGACCGGCCAGGTGGGCGACCTGGCCGAGTCGGCGCTGAAGCGCAGCGCCGGAGTCAAGGATTCCTCCACCATCCTGCCCGGACATGGCGGATTTCTGGATCGCGTGGACGCGCTGCTCTTTGCGGTGCCCACCTTGTGGTACATTCTTTCCCTGCGCAGCCACCGTTTGCTTGCAGCCTTGCAATGAAACCGAGGAATCTGGCTATTCTGGGCAGCACCGGCTCCGTCGGCCGGAATACTCTGGAGGTGGTCAACTGCTTCCCTGACCGGTTTCGCGTCCAGGGGCTGACCGCCGGCGGCAACTTGGAAGTGCTGGCAGAACAAATCGCCCGGTTCCGCCCCAGGCTGGTGTCCATTAAAGAAGAGGCGAATCGGGACGCCCTCGGCCGCCGTCTTACAGACGAGGGGGTGCCGGTGCCGGAGCTGCTGAGCGGACCTGCGGGCATGGTTGCGGTGGCTTCGGACCCTGAAGTGGACCTTGTGGTTTCGGCCACCGTGGGAGTGGCGGGCCTGCCGGCGACATACGAGGCCGCCCGTCTTGGCAAGCGCGTGGCACTGGCCAACAAGGAGGTGCTGGTGGCTGCCGGGGAACTGATGACCAGCGCCGCCGCGCGTTCCGGCATGGAGATTCTGCCGGTGGACAGCGAGCACAACGGCCTGCACCAGTGCTTGCGAGGAGGGCGGCGCGAAGAGGTGCGCCGGTTGATTCTAACTGCCTCCGGCGGACCGTTCCGCAGCACCCCGGACGCCGAATTAGGGGGGGTTACGGCTGAAGAGGCGTTGCGCCACCCCACCTGGCACATGGGAGAACGCGTCACCATAGATTCGGCCACACTAATGAACAAGGGCTTTGAGGTGATCGAGGCGCACTGGCTGTTCGGCTTCCGGCCGGAGCAGGTGGATGTGTTGATCCATCCCCAATCGATTGTGCACTCCCTGGTGGAGTTCGTAGACGGCTCGATCCTGGCCCAGCTTTCCGCGACCGATATGCGGATTCCCATTCAATACGCGCTGACCTACCCGGAGCGGGTGGCTACCAATCATCACTACCTGGGGCTCGAGGCTTTGGGGAAACTGGAATTCCAGTTGCCGGACCGCCAACGGTTTCGCTGCCTGGATCTGGCCTACCAAGCCCTGGCGGCCGGCGGAACCGCGCCCTGCGTGCTCAACGCCGCTGACGAGGTGGCGGTGGAGGCCTTCCTGGGCGGTCAGATTCCTTTCCTGACCATCCCTGAGGTGATCGAACAAACCCTGGAACAGGTGGCTCCTCGTCCGGCCACCACGCTGGAGCAGATTCTCGACTGCGACCAGGAAGCGCGGCGGGTGGCGCGCCAAACCACCCAGCAACGGAGCAACGCGTAAATGTCCTACATCATCCTAACCAATGTAGTTGCCGTGGTGCTGGTCCTGGGCGTGATGATCCTGATCCACGAGTTGGGCCATTTCCTGGCTGCCAAGTGGTTTGGGGTACGAGTGGACGTGTTCTCCATCGGATTCGGCAAGCGCCTGTTGGGTTGGCGGCGCGGCGACACCGACTATCGGATCAGCCTGCTACCGCTTGGCGGATACGTCAAGATGGCCGGGGAAAACCCGGGCGAGGCACGCACCGGCGACCCAGGCGAGTTCATGGCCAAGCCCAGGTGGCAGCGCTTCATCATCGCCCTGATGGGTCCGGCGATGAACATCGCGCTGGCCATCGTGCTGCTGACCGGCCTGTACATGGTCAAGTACCAGAAGCCGGCCTACCAGGAGCGGCTGGCCGAAATCGGGCATGTGGAGGAAGGTTCTGCTGCCGACAAAGCGGGCCTTCGACCGGGAGACCTGATCGTTCGCCTCGGTGAGCTGGAGAACCCTACCTGGGAGG
>JAKZXP010000332.1:0-3040 GCA_047514915.1 Terriglobia bacterium | reverse complement strand
GCGTTGATCTCAGCGGTCAACAAGTACCTGGTGGAGACCGCGCCCTGGGCGCTGGCCGAAAAGCCAGACCAGCGGGAACGGCTGGCCACGGTGTTATACACGGCGGCCGAAGCGCTGCGCATCGCGTCGGTGCTGGTCGCTCCTGTGCTCCCGGTTGCTTCCGGACGTATCTTTCGGCAACTGGGCCAGCAGGAGGAAGTGGGCGAGCAACTGCTCGCCCACCTGAAGTGGGGTCAGCTTCCAGCCGGCCAGCAAATTAACAAGGTGGAGGCGGTCTTTCCTCGGCTGGACCGGAAGGCCGCAGTCACAGAATTGCGCCACCAGGAGGAAGCACTACAAAAGGAGGAGGCCTTGGTTCCAGAAAAGCCAGCACCAGGCGTACCAGGTGAATCAGCCCAGCCGGCGGCTCCATCGTCCGGCGCGCCGGACAGTAGCCCGCGCATCGGCCTGGAGGATTTCGTGAAAGTGGACATGCGCGTCGGTACGGTACGCACCGCCGAACGAGTGAAGGGAACTCAGAAGCTGCTGAAGATAACCGTGGACATCGGCACCGAGGTGCGCCAAGTCGTCGCCGGGATCGCCGAGGAGTATCCGGCCGAGTCATTGCCGGGCCGGAAGGTCGTTATCGTCGCCAACCTGGCGCCTCGCAAGCTGCGCGGTGTTGAATCCAACGGTATGGTACTGGCAGCGGTGGTTGGTGAAGCAGGAGCTCCCGCACTGGTCAGCGTGCCGGACGATGTCCCGAATGGTTCCCGGCTGCGCTAGTGACGCCCCCAGTCTGTCATTCCGAGGGCCGACGGTTTGTGTCGGCCAGAGGAACCTGCTTTTGGACCAAGGCGATTAAAGACAAAAAGCAGGTCCCTCGCTCTGCTCGGGATGACACAGGAGTGTTAAGAATCTTTGGTTGGCTGAAGCAAGCGAAATCAGGTTACGTCTTGGTGACCTATGCTAGTTGATTCTCACTGCCACCTGGACTTCCCCCAGTTTGATGCGGACCGCGAGGCCGTGTTGCAGCGCGCTGAGCAGGCCGGTCTCCGCGCGCTGGTGGCGGTTGGGGTAGGGAAGGGGCCGCCGGAACTGGATGCTGGGCTGCGCATGGCCGCACTGCGTCCCTGGATCTACCCGACCATCGGCATCCACCCGCATGAGGCCAAGCAAGCCGACGAGGCGGCCTTTGCCAGCCTGGAGCGCATGGCGGCCGAGCCCCAGGTCGTGGCCGTGGGAGAGATCGGGCTGGATTATCACTATGACCATTCGCCGCGCCCGCTGCAGCAAGAGGTCTTTGTGCGCCAGATGGAGCTGGCCCGGCGGGCCGCAAAACCAATCATCATCCACTGCCGCGAGGCCTGGTCGGACTGCCTCGCTCTGCTGCGTACCCACTGGCGCCCCCACGGCCTGCCTGGCATCTTTCATTGCTTCAGCGGCGACCTGGCCATAGCCCGCGAGGGCTTGGAAATGGGCTTCTACATTTCCTTCGCTGGCAACCTGACTTTTCCAAAGGCGGGAGAGTTGCGCGAGGTGGCGCAGCAGATCCCAAGGGACCGCCTGCTGGTGGAAACCGACGCCCCCTATCTAGCACCGGTGCCTTATCGCGGAAGGCGTAACGAGCCGGCGTTTGTGGCTGCGGTGGCTAATCAAGTAGCGGCCCTCCACGGGGTTGCCCCGGAGGAGATAGCCGAGCAAACGACTCGTAACTTTTTTCGATTGCTGATGCCCGATGCCTGCTCCTAAACTATCTCCTCAGATGCCAAAAAGCTCGCTCATCACCCGAGAGGAGATATTCGAGCTGGTCCGGGAAGACCTGGAGCAGGTGGAAAGCGCCTTCGGTACCGATACGATCTGTTCGGTGCAGGCGGTGACCGCCATCGGGCACTACCTCCAGTTGAGCGGAGGCAAACGCCTGCGCCCTGCGCTGGTGCTGCTGGCCGCGCGGGTATGTGGCCACTCCGGCCCGGCGGCCGTCCAGTTGGGCGCGGTGGTGGAGATTATCCACACGGCGACGCTGGTGCACGACGACGTGATTGACGGAGCCGACCGTCGCCGAGGGCGCCCCTCGACCAACTCCCGCTGGGGCAACCATATCAGCGTGCTGGCCGGCGACTGGCTCTACATGCAGTCGTTCCAGATTGCGTTGCGGGAGCGCAACTTCCGCATCCTGGATCTGCTGATCTACATCACCCAAATGATGGTGGAGGGCGAGCTGCTGCAGTTGGAAAAGCTGGGCCAGATCAATGTCACCGAGCAGGAGTATCTGGACTTGATCCGGCGCAAGACAGCATGCCTGTTTGATATCTCCATGCGGCTAGGTGCAGTGCTCAGCGGGAAGGAGAACGTCGAAGAGGAGCTGGGCGAGTATGGCCGCAACCTGGGGACAGCATTCCAGTTGGTGGACGATCTGCTGGACTTCACCGCGAGCGAAATCGCGCTCGGCAAGCCGGTGGGCAGCGATCTGAAGGAAGGCAAGGTAACCTTGCCGCTAATCTATGCGTTGCGTCGGTGCACTCCCGAAGAGCGCCGCCGCGTCCAGACGGTGTTGGAGGAGCACGCCTTCCACAGTGTGAGGCAGCAGGAAATCCTAGACATCCTGGCGCGCTACGGTACGCCGGCCGAAGTGATGGCTCAGGCCGCCGAGTACGCCCAACGGGCCGTGTCCCACCTGAAAGGCTTCGCCGACTCGCCCTACCTGCGGGCCCTGGAAGCCCTGCCGGAGTACATCCTGCACCGTGAGCACTGAGGCACCGCGAGCACTGAGAGCGGTCCGGGTGTTGGGGATCAGGCGTCAGATTCCAGCAACATCGTCACCAGCAACATCTTCAGAAGCTAGCTGCTGACACCGTATAACCGCCTTTGCCCGCTCATCAAGTTTCACGTTGGAACGCTGCCGCCTGACACCTCAGGCGCGTGTTACAATCGCGCGCAATAAACTTTTCCGGTGTATGCCCAGTGACGGCAAAAGGCGTAGAGGTCGAAATCAAGCTGGCGGTGGCGAATGCCAGCGCGATGCGGCGAGCCCTGCGCCGCCTGGATTTTGTGCTGGCAG
>JAKZXP010000331.1:0-5343 GCA_047514915.1 Terriglobia bacterium | reverse complement strand
GTTCAGCAGCGGCTCGCCCATTCCCATGAACACCAGGTTCACCGGCCGGCGGGGGGCTTCGCCCAGTTCCAGGCCGTTCCTTTCGGCCACCAGCAGCACCTGGCCGACAATTTCCCCCGCGCTGAGATTGCGGACAAGCCCCAACAGGGCGGTCAGGCAGAACTTGCAGTTGACCGGGCACCCTGCCTGGGTGGAAAGGCAGATGGTGTCGCGGCCTTGCTCCGGCATCAGAACGGTTTCGATGGTTTCGCCATCCCGCAGGCGAAGCAGATAGCGGACGGTGCCGTCGGTTGAGCGGAACTCCTTTTCAATCAACGGCCAGCTGATCCGGGCCTGCTCGCGCAGGCGCCGTCGCAGGGGCCGCGAAAGGGTGGATATCCGGGCTGGGTCCCGAAGCCGCTGGCGGTAGAGGGCCGTATAAAGCTGGGTGGCGCGATAGGACGGCTCCCCCCACCGGGTCAGCAACGCCTCCAGCGCCTTGCGGTCCATTCCCAGCAGTTCGATGGGAGCCATCGGTTGTCATTTTAGCATGCAGCCTAGCATGCTGCCTGGGCCTGGTTCCCAGGTGGGCAGGGCGTATGGCTGGAATTCCCTCTCGGCCTGTGTTACAAAGGAGTCGAGTCCTCTGCGCTAGCTCTGACGATTCGCCTCATGAGCCAAAAGGAAACGCGAGCCATCCGACGGGAGGTCTTCCCCAACGGGCTCACTGTTATCACCGAGACCATGCCCCATGTGCGCTCCGTTTCGGTAGGCATCTGGATGAAAACCGGCTCGCGCCGCGAGGCCCCCGAGCAAAACGGCATCTCGCATTTCATCGAACACATGCTGTTCAAGGGGACCCAAACCAGAACGGCCGAAGAGATCGCCCGCTCGGTGGATTCCATCGGCGGCCACCTGGACGCGTTCACAGCCAAAGAGTGCGTCTGCCTGAATACCAAGATTCTCGATGAGCACCTTCCTTTCGCTCTGGAAGTGCTTTCGGACCTGGTTTTGAACCCCTTGTTCAAAGATGATGACATTGTCCGGGAACACGGGGTGGTGCTGGAAGAGTTGAAGATGGACGAGGACAGCCCCGATTACCTCGTCCACGAGATCTTCACTCAGAATTTCTGGCGGGATCACCCGCTGGGGAAACCCATCCTGGGGACCAAGGAAAGCATCAAGCGGCTGGAAGGGAAATCGCTGTGGGAGCACTTCCGGCGCCACTACGTGCCCAACAACATGATTTTGTCGGCGGCGGGCAATCTGGATCACCGTCATCTGGTGGACCTGGTCGGGAACTACTACGGAGCGCTGGCACCAGGCTCGCCACTGGAGCCCGAGCGCGTGCCCGTGCCACACTCCCTCCTCACACTGCGCGATAAGAAAGAGTTGGGGCAGGTGCACCTGTGCCTTGGGGTGCCGTCCTATCCGCTGTCACATGAACGCCGCTATGCGTGCTACCTGCTGAACACATTGCTGGGTGGGGGCATGAGTTCGCGGCTGTTCCAGAATATTCGCGAGCGCCAGGGCCTGGCATACGCGGTGTTCTCCGAATTGAACCCCTACCGGGACGCGGGCTACCTGTCGGTGTACGCTGGCACCTCGGCGGATACGGTCCGCAAGGTCATGGATTTGATTCTCGAAGAGTTCCGTAATCTGAAGGCCAGCCCCGTTCCGTCAGAGGAGCTGCGGCGCGCCAAGGACCACCTGAAGGGCAGCCTGATGCTCTCGCTGGAGTCCACCACCAGCCGCATGTCCAACTTGGCCCGACAGGAAATGTATTTTGGCAAGTTTTTCTCGCTGGACGAGATCACCGCTAAAATCGAGCAGGTGATGCCGGAAGAGTTGCTGGAAATCGCACGAGCGTTTTTCCTCCCGCAAGACATCGCGGTGACGGCCCTGGGCAATCTGGACGGACTGAAAATCAGCCGCGAGCATCTGGCATGTTAGTGAAGCACCTGACGTCTCTTGACTGGACCCGGGCAGTCGAGTTCACCTCGGAACAGCGCCACGAGCATTCGAGTCTCAGTTCTGGGCAGCGGCAGTAGCGGGAACGCGACCCTGGTCGCGACCGAGCGGACCCGTCTGCTGGTGGACGCCGGACTCAGCCGCCGCGAGACTCTCCGCCGCCTGAAAGGCATGGGTGAGCCGGTCACCAGCCTGGACGGGATCCTCATCTCCCACGAGCATAACGACCACGTGTCCGGCATGGCCCCACTGGCTGCCGCCCTGAACATTCCTGTTTATTTGACTGCCTTGACCCGGCAAGCCCTTTCCCTCGCAGAGGAAACGCCGTCCGCCTTCGAAGTTTTCCAGCCAGGCCGGAAGTTTGCCATCAAAGACCTGGAGGTCGAGCCGTTCACCGTGCCGCACGATGCCGCTGACCCGGTGGGTTTCTGTTTTTCTGCTGCGGGCATTCGCATCGGGGTGTGTATGGACCTGGGTTATTTGCCCGAATCGGTCAAGGTGCACCTGCGTGGCTGTCAGTGTCTGGTGCTGGAGTCCAATCACGACCTGGATATGCTCAAGGTGGGCCCCTATCCCTGGATGGTCAAGCAGCGGGTCATGAGCCGCACCGGCCACTTGTCTAATAGCGCGGTCGCCGAGTTCCTCGAGAACGACTACGACGGGCAAGCACAGGTGCTGATTCTGGCCCATCTCAGCGAGAACAACAACCATCCGGAAATTGCGCGGCTTTCCGCGGCCATGGCCCTGGAATCGTGCCAGATCCGCGGCGGCGACCGGACGCGGTTGGTGATCAGCTCGCAAAAATCGGCCACTGAGCTGTTTCGGTTTTAATCTCTAGATATCTGTTCAAGGAGGGCGGCGTGAGCCCTAACCCATTAGAGCGCGGCGGGGAGGTCAGAAAAGCTTAATGAAACATTCGGCTGCATTCTTGAAACTCGTTGAAGAGGTCAGGACGCGGATCCGCGAGATGACGGTAGAGGAGGTGCGGCGCAAGCAGGCCGAAGGCCAGGCCTTCGAATTCGTGGACGTGCGTGAGGACAACGAGTGGGCTCAAGGCTACGCGGCCGGTGCCCGGCACATCGGCCGTGGAGTTCTGGAGCGTGACATCGAAGACCTGGTGCCGGACCGCGACCGGGAAATCGTGCTCTACTGCGGGGGTGGCTTCCGCTCCGCGCTGGCCGCCGACAACTTGCAGAAGATGGGCTACCTCCGGGTCTTCTCCATGGCCGGTGGAATTCGTGCCTGGCGGGAGCAGGGGCTGCCGGAGGCGGAGCCCAGCGAGCCGTAGTCCGGCGAGGGCGCTATACTAGTGGGGCGAGTAGACGCAAGATGAACAGAAGACTCTGGCTTATCGCGATCTTGGGTGCACTGGTAGGCTGCGATCAGAACGTGGGGCCGCCGGGGGCGGTGCCCCAGACACGACCCCAAGAGACGCAGCCCCAAGCCAGTACCGGCACACGGACACCAGCGAGGGGCGATAGCGAGTCGGCTCCCGCAGCTAAAGAGGGAAGCGATGCGGCGGCTGGCGTCGTCTGGACGCCTCCGCCCCGCTGGGTCTCCCAGGGCTCGCGTCCGATGCGCGTCGTCACCTATCGCGTGCCGGCCGCGGAGGGCGATCCGGAAGATGGCGAATGCGCCGTCTTCTATTTTGGTATCGGGCAGGGCGGCACGGTGGAGGCAAACCTGAAGCGCTGGATCTCCCAGTTCGAGCAGCCCGGCGGAACAAGTTCGGAAGACGCGGCGAAGATCAAGCAGCAAGCCATCAGCGGCCTGAACGTCACCACCGTAGATCTGAGCGGCACCTACCTGGCTTCCGCCCGCCCCATGTCGCCGGTAAAACAACGCAAGCCCGGCTACCGGCTGCTGGGCGCGATTGTGGATGCGCCGGAGGGGGCCCTTTTTTTCAAATTTACCGGCCCGGCGCCGACCGTGGCGGCCAGCGCCGAACAGTTCCGGGCCATGTTGCAATCCCTGCGGCAGCAGTAGCCTCCGCGTGCCGGCGCAGGCGGTACGCTATAGCTTGTTCTGCTTTCCAAAACAATGTCCCGCTCACTGAAGGATTCACGTTTTCTGCGCGCCTGCCGCGCACAGCCCGTGGACATCACTCCAGTCTGGTTCATGCGCCAGGCCGGCCGCTACATGCCGGAGTATCGGGCGATCCGCAAAAAGCACAGCCTCCTGGAGATCTGCAAGACGCCGGCGCTGGCGGCCGAGGTCACCATCACCGCCGCCGAACGCCTCGATGTGGATGCGGCCATCATCTTCGCCGATCTTCTGTTACCCGTCGAACCGATGGGGATGCGCCTGCGGTTCGAACAGGGCGAAGGCCCGGTGCTGGACAACCCACTGCGGGATGAAGCCGCGGTCGCACGGCTCCGCAGCGACGTGGCTTCCGAGCTGGGTTTTGTTTCCGAAGCCATCCGGCTGGTCCGCCAGCACTTCGGCGAACGTTTGCCGGTGATCGGATTTGCCGGTGCCCCCTTCACGCTGGCCAGCTACATGATTGAAGGCGGCAGCTCTCGCCACTTCCTTGCCACCAAGACGCTGCTCTACCAAGCTCCGCAAGCCTGGGCCCTGCTGATGGAGAAGCTTTGCGCCGCTCTGGAGCCCTATCTGTTGGCCCAGGTGGAGGCGGGCGCGGATGTGGTCCAGTTGTTCGACAGCTGGGTGGGCTGCCTCAGTGTGGACGACTACCGCGAGTACGTACTCCCCTACTCGAAAAGGTTGATCCGCGCAGTCCAGGCCCACGGGGTCCCCGTGATTCACTTTGCCACCGAATCAGCCTCGTTGCTGGAGACCATGGAACAGGCAGGCGCGGCGGTGCTGGGTGTGGACTGGCGCATCCGGCTGGATGAAGCCTGGGCCCGGATCGGCCACCGGCCGGCCATTCAAGGCAACCTGGACCCGGCGGCGCTGCTGGCGCCCCTGCCGGAACTGAGGCGCCGGATTCGCGGCATCCTGGAGCAGGCTGGCCAGCGTCCGGGGCATATCTTCAACCTGGGGCACGGTATTCTGCCCGGAACTCCGGTGGAAAATGTGATCGCCACCGTACAAATGGTCCGGGAGTATTCGCCGAAGTGCGGAGATGCAGGCGCAGCGCAAAGTGAGTAAGTCCAAGACCCGAAACCCGAAATCCGAAACCCCAAGGCGGGCAGTTCTGCTCCTGGCCCACGGCGCCCCCGATCGCCTGGAGGACATCCCCGAATTTCTGCGGCACGTGCGCGGTGGCCGGCCGTTGCCCGAGCATGCGGTTCAAGAAATCACCCAGCGCTACGCCCGCATCGGTGGCGGTTCGCCGCTGCGCCGCATTTCCGAACAGCAGGCCTGCACGCTGGCAGCGCAGCTTGCTGTGCCGGTCGTTGTGGGCATGAGGAACTGGAAGCCGTTCATCGC
>JAKZXP010000330.1:0-6223 GCA_047514915.1 Terriglobia bacterium | reverse complement strand
CAAGGAGGAGCTGCTGCTTTCTAAGGACGACCTGAACCGGGTCTGGGTGCTGCGCAAGGTGCTCAACCCGCTGTCGCCGGTCGAGGCCATGGAACTGCTGCTGGACAAAATGGCCCGCACCAAATCCAACGCCGAGTTCCTGGGCTCCATGTCCAACGGCTCACGGGGGCGGTAGGCGGGCGGCAGCCGGCAGTCAGAACAGTCCCTCCAACTACTGCAAGCTGGACCGTCGGCCCAGCTTGCGCATGAAGGGGCTCGCTGCTTCCAGCAACGCCATACGGACTTCTTCCGCCCCGGGTGCTGCGGTTCCGACATGAGCCACGGCCCGGCTGGCGGCGCAGTTGGCGATGCGGGCCGCGTCCGCCATACTGGCTCCGGCAGCATAGGCCAGCGCCAGTGCAGCGATCACTGTGTCCCCTGCCCCGGTTACGTCATAGACCTCCCGGGCCTGGGCGGTAATGACGTGCACACGCCCGCCCCGTTCGAACAGGGTCATGCCGCGCTCTCCCTGAGTGATCAATACGTAAGGGCAGCCCAACGTTTCCAGCAACCGTTCCCCAGCCCTCCTCAAGAAGCCTTCCGTGCTGATCTGCACGCCCGCCAACTGCTCCGCTTCGCTTTCGTTGGGGGTAATGACGGTCAGGGGCCGGTAGCTGAGCGGATGGCGAGGGCGGGGGTCCAGAAACACCGGCACTCCGTCTGATTCCAGGGCCGGCAGCACCTCCCCCAGCAGTTCCGGCGTGAGGGTGCCCTTGTCGTAGTCAGACACGATCACGGCATGGAAGCTGGCCGCCTCGCGCAGCAAGCGCCGACCCAGGCGTCGCAATAGCGCAGGAGAGGCCGGGCCGCGGGTTTCGCGGTCGGAGCGCACCAACTGGTGCTTGCGGGCCACTTCAATGAGGCGCGTCTTGACCGTGGTGTGGCGGCTGGCATCGGCCAGTAGGCCTGCGGTGGGCACGCCCTTTTTCCGCAACAACGCGCGCAACCGTGTGCCTGCTTCGTCGCTGCCCAGAATGCCGAAGGGGACCGCACGGCCGCCCAGCGCCACGATGTTGGCCACCACGTTGCCCGCCCCACCCGGTGAGGCGGTCTGCTCGCTCACCTCCAGCACCGGGACGGGTGCCTCCGGGGAAACACGCGATACCCGCCCCCAGATAAACTCATCCAGCATGTAATCGCCCAGCACGCCGATTCGCCGCCCAGGAAACTGGGACAGGAATCGCGCCAAGCGTCTGGCATCGCTGATGGCGCGCTTCATCAGGATGGCATTCTAGCAGGCACTCGAACACTCGCACACTACGCTTTCGGCCACCGCGATTCCGGGGAGGCGAGACTGAGCACAGCAGAAGGGAAACCCAGATGGCGGTCCAATCCGTCGATAGCCGCCAGCCGGAGTACAAGGGGTTTCCAACCGGCGCTTCTCGGGTCTAATATATGCGGGGCAGACAGATTGGCAGGGAACGTCATCGTGCCCCTCTGGAGGATCTATGGCTCAAGCAAGACCCGCGGTGAAGTCGGAAAGCGACCACGGCATAATCCCCAACAAGATGGTGATGGAGCTGTATCGGAAGATGCTCACTACCTTCTACATCGAGGAGCGGATGAAGATCTTCACGCGGCAGGGCAAGTGCACTTTCCTGGCCTCCACGCGCGGTCACGAGAAGCTGCAAGTGGGCATCGTCATGCTGATGCGGCCGCAGCACGACTGGTTCTTCAGCTACTACCGGGAGAAGGCGATCGCGGTGGCGCTGGGAATGCCCATCAAGGACATCTTCCTGTGCATGCTGTCGCGGGCGGGCGATCCAAATTCCGGCGCCCGCAATATGCCTGAGCACTTCTCCTCGCGGGAATTGAACCTGGTGTCGATGACCGCCTGCACCGGGACGCAATACTTGAACGCCGTCGGCGCTGCCAAAGCCCTGCGTCAGGACGGCTCTGACGCCGTGGTCTACGTCTCTTCAGGCGAGGGAACAACCAGCGAAGGGGAATTCTTCGAGGCATTGAACTGGGCGGCGCGCGAGAAGCTGCCGGTGCTGTTTGTCATCCAGAACAACGGCTACGCCATCAGCGTCTCCTCAGCCACCCAGCACGTGGCCGAAATGCACCGGATTGCCCGCGGCTTCGGCATGCCTACCTATAACCTGGACGGCACCTGGTACGAGCCGATGTATCAAACCCTGCCGCCGGTGCTGGAGCGCATCCGCAAAGGCGAGGGACCGGCGCTGATCGAGGGCGAGGTGATTCGCATTGATCCGCATTCCTCCTCCGATGACCAGAAGAAGTACCGCCCCGCGGAGGAGCTAAGCGAAGCGGTCGAGCGCGATCCGATCGTGCAGACCGAGAGATACCTGGTCAAGCGAAAGATCTTCACCCAGGAGCAGCTGCAAGAAATTCGCTCCGAAATTGAGGTGGAAGTGAAGCAGGCTGCTGAAGAAGCCGACCGGGCGCCGGAACCTGACCCGGCCATCGCGACCCTCCACATCTACGATACACCGGGCCCGTTTTTCGAAGAGAAACCACCGCGCTACCTCTCCGACCAGTCTGTGAGCATGATCGATGCCATCAACCACGCGCTGCACGAAGAAACCGAGCGCAACCCGAAGATCGTGATGTGGGGCGAGGACATCGCCGACCCCAAAGGCGGCGTCTTCGGCGTAACCAAAGGCCTATCCACGAAGTATCCGGATCGAGTCCAGAATTCGGCGCTGGCCGAGGCCAGCATTTGTGGCATCGCCGCCGGCTCGGCAATCACCGGCTATAAGCCCATCGTCGAAATCCAGTTTGCCGACTACATCTGGCCGGGCTTCCTGCAACTGCGCGACGAAATTCCCACCGTGCGCTGGCGCAGCGATAACGTGTGGACCTGTCCGGTGGTCGTCCGGGTGGCCTGCGGCGGTTACATCAAGGGTGGGCCCTGGCACTCCACCAATATTGAGGTCTTTTTCGCCCACACCCCAGGCTGGTACGTCGTCTATCCGAGCTGCGCCGAGGACGCCAAGGGTCTGCTGAAAACAGCCGCCCGCGCGAACGACCCGGTGCTGTTCCTCGAGCACAAAGGACTCTACCGGCGCATGCAGGCCCGCACGCAGGAGCCCGACGCCGACTATTTGATCCCCTTCGGCAAGGCGCGCATTCGTCGTCCAGGCAGCGACCTGACCGTCATCACCTGGGGCAGCACCGTCTACCTGGCGCTGGAAGTGGCTGAACTTGTGGCCGCGCAAGGCAAGTCGATCGAAGTTATTGACCTGCGAACCATCATTCCCTGGGACCAGGAAGCAGTTTACGCCAGCGTGCGGAAAACCAACCGCTTGCTGGTGGCGCACGAGGACTCCCTCACCATGGGTTTCGGAGCGGAGGTGGCTGCGCGGGTGGCCGAGAACTGTTTCCACAGTTTGGACGCGCCGGTGATGCGGGTGGGGGCCGAGGATTCTTTCGTGCCCTCGGCAGCCACGCTGGAAGCTGAGGTGTTGCCCTCGGCAGCCGATGTTCAGGCCGCCGTCGAAAAACTGCTGGCGCATTAAGCCAGCTCGGTGACTTCTTCTGCCCATCGCCTTCTTAAGACAAGCGTGGGCCAACCGGAGGTGAGGATTCAGCATGCCTAAGCGAAGCTCAACAACCAAGGATATTTCCCTCTTGTCGCAATTCTATAATGATGGACAAATCACCCTCGCCCCGGAGTTTCAAAGAAACAACGTATGGCCTTCTCGGGCGAAAGCTTATCTAATCGACACAATTCTGAATGACCGACCGATTCCACTTTTCTTCTTGCAGCGAACAACGTCACCACAAACTGGAAGACCAGCCTACTCCGTTATTGATGGGCAGCAAAGGCTCCGCGCCATATTCGAATTCCTCAGCGATCGCTTCCGACTATCACAAAGCACAAAGGAAGCACCTTATTACAATAAGAGGTTTTCTAACTTATCAAACGAGTTGCAAGCCAGAATTCACAACTACGATCTTGTTGTCGAAGAACTGTCAGGTTACTCTGATTCCATTATTCAAGACATGTTTGTCAGAATGAACAAATATGTAGTAAAGCTCTCTCCGCAGGAACTTCGGCACGCGCGAGAAAAGGGTAGGTTTCACGATTTCGTGGAGAGGCTTGGCAAATTAAACTTCTGGAAGACCCACAAGGTCTTCAGCCCGTTACAGCTCAGACGCATGCGCGCTGTTGAGTTTGCCGCCGAGCTTACGATTCTGCTGATTGAAGGACCCCAAGACAAAAAGAGCACTATAGACCTCTACTACGGAATGTATCAGGACGAATTCGCTGATGGCCCCGTTATTGAAGCCCGACTTAGACCGTATCTAGAATGGATAGAGAAATCACTTCCCGACCTAGGGAAGCACCGTTTTCGACGGCCCGTGGACTTATACTCCTTGATCGGTGCCTTGGATTTGGTAACCTCCCACGGAAAGACCTTGTCGAAACTTAAGCCGCGTGCGGCTTCAGGGACCTTAATTGGGCTTGAGAAAGAAACGCGTCAAAAGCACCCTACTGGTGACGCCGCAAGATACGTCGTCGCGTCAACGAGCCAAACCGACAACATTGGTCCACGTAACACTCGCATTGAGATCCTAGCCAGAACTCTGCGAAACAGATAAGGAGTATGTCTAGACTCTCGAGGAGGGCAGAAGCCTTCATCGACAAGTATGCCAACGAATACCCACAGATTCACCACGCGACACAAATGGCTGAGAGCGTTGTTAGGTCAGTCCTGCAAGATGCAGGGCTTGATGTATTGATAACATCTCGCACCAAGCATTCCGACTCTGTACGGGCAAAGCTGCGTCGTAAGTCTTATCGTGACCCAACCAGGCAATTAACGGATACGTCCGGGATACGTGTCATTACACACTATCGAAGTCAGATATCGCCCGTGGTTGATGTTCTGAGTGAGGAATTCGAGGTTAATAAAGCCAATTCCATCGACCGCCGGAGAGCTCTTCACCTCCGTGAGTTCGAGTATACATCAGTACACTTGATAGTTAGGTTGAAAGGTTCACGCGCGCGAATGGCTGAATATGGCGCCCTTGTGGGCCAATGGTTTGAGATCCAGATTAGGAGCATCCTTGAACACGCCTGGGCAGAGATTGAGCACCAAGTTGTTTACAAATCGGGCATTCGATACCCTGATGGAATAGTGCGCCGCTTTGCAGCTCTGGCTGGCGTGTTAGAACTTCTAGATGACGAATTTGTGAACCTGAAAGGGGAACGGGATAAGCTCGTTGATCATTTTCGTAAACGATACAGTGTGCAAAAGGATGGGCAGCGAATCTTCGACGTGGCGAGACTACTTGGGTTTCTCGAAGCTGAGCGCCCGCACGGTCTCAGCTGGCGTAAGGCCGAAGAGAGTGAGGACCCGTTCCCGCCGAAGATAGGCGTAAGTTGTGTTGATGCGCTCAGGTCCGTTGGTTTAAAGAGCGCGAACTCTTTCCGTGCGATGATGAGTACACGCCGTTTCCGATCTGCGGTTCGGTCTTTTGCCGCCTCTCATGACATCAGTCCTGTCGAGATTTCACACCTTGCTGTGGCAGTTATTGCCGTAGCTATAAAGGACGCTGACATGCTCAGGACCCATTTCCCTGAAATGATTCGCCATCCCTCAGTTGCCCATCTGCTCAAATGACGGCCTGTACAGCATCTAGCCTATTGCTGATTGGAGAGAATTGCACGACGAGGTTCTGGATTCAACGAACTGCTTTTTACGTGATATGCAACTCAGGCTCATGATGCACAATTCTTTCGGCCTGAATCGGGAAGAGTATTCGCTGTTGCGGAGTCTGAAGACGCCATCGCGCGTTCAGGAGTTTCTGGAGTTCCAGGTTCATTACAACAAGGAGAGCGGCGGGCCCACCTGCCGCTCTCCTCGCCGCGTGCTGCGCGATCGCCTGGCGCAGTGCTTCGAAGGAGCCCTGTTCGCCGCCGGTGCTCTGCGCGTCCTTAGCTTTTCGCCGCTGCTGCTGGACCTGGAAGCGGTGCGAGACGACGACCACGTCCTGGCGCTGTTCCGGCACCGCGGTTGCTGGGGCGCCGTGGGCAAGTCCAATTACGCCGGACTGCGGTTCCGCGAACCGGTCTATCGCACTCTGCGCGAACTGGCGATCTCCTACTTCGCGGACTACTACAACACCAAAGGCGAGAAAACGCTGCGCACGTTTTCCACCCGGCCCGTGAATCTGGCGCGCTTTGATCGCATCCAGTGGATGACCACCGAGC
>JAKZXP010000329.1:0-12812 GCA_047514915.1 Terriglobia bacterium | reverse complement strand
GCGGCCCCGCTCATTGGCCAGTTGGATGCCAATGCGCGGCGTGCCACCGTCTGGTGGAAAGACGAAAGTGCGCGTGCGCCTTGGCTCGACCACGATTCCCAGCGGCAGTTCCCAGCTCCGCCGGTAGGATTGGTTTCCGCTGGCTGTGGCCATTCCGACGTCTTCGAATTCCACACGATGCCTTTCCGGATCCACCGTCACCTGGCAGACGGTCTGTCGCCGCAGGGCCCGCTCGCGCGCGTAGCGGAAGGTGTTGGCTAGCCGGTCGGCCGTGGACTTCAATCGCAACGTGTCCAGGCCGGCTGTAACGCTGGGAAAAACCACGCCACCGACGACCGCAAGGATGGTCAGGACCACCACCATCTCCAGCAGCGTGATCCCGCGCTGGGCGCGAGCCGCCCTAAAGCCCATTTCCAAAACCTCTCTGGCCGCGAAGGCCGCCCCAGAGACCGCCAAGGAAAAATGGGAAAGAACGGCATTCTCTGGGCCCTCTGCGCTCTCCGAAGCGAGTTTTCAAATAGCCTCTAGTGCTTCCAACTCGCCACATCCGCGTCCTCGCTCTCTCCGCCCTCTGTTCCGTCGGCGCCATGGGAAATAATGTCGGGTTCCTCGCCGTGTTCACTCGGGTACTTGTAGACATAGGGCCGGCCCCAGGGGTCGTCGGGAATGCCCTGTGGCAGGTAGGGGCCGTCCCAGCGTTCGACCCCTTGGGGTTTCACCCGCAGAGCCTGTAGTCCCTCCTCGGTGGTGGGAAAGTGCCCGCTGTCCAGCTTGTACATGCCCAGGGCAGTGATGAAGCCGTTGATTTGCTCGCGGGCCGCGGTCTGCTTGGCCGCGCTGACCTTCTTCCACAACCGCGGCAACACCAACGCACCGAACATGGCGATGATGGTCACCACCACCAGCAGCTCGATCAGCGTTACGCCGCGCTCTTTTTTGGCGGTCACCTCGTCGGCCACCCTCCCGGTGGTACCTGGAACCTTTCGAACTTCCCCGTTCGCTCTCTCATGCATTGCAGCACCTCGCAGTTGGCTTTCCTGGCGGTCGCCGGAGTGACCCCTTCTAGCGCCGCTTTGGTTCATGGCGCAGTGCCATCCGACACTGCTTTACAAAGGCACGTCATTGATGCTGACGATGGCCAACAACATGGACAGCACCATCGCCCCGACCACGAGCCCCATGGTCAAAATCACCAGCGGTTCGAACAAAGCCGTGGCGCGCTTGATGGCGGCCCGGGTGTCGTTGTCGTAAATATCGGCCATGCGCTGGAACATGACATCCAGTTTGCCGGTCTCTTCTCCGACGGTGAGCAAGTGCCCGGCGAGGGGAGGAAAAGCACCAGTTTTGCGCAGCGGCCCCGCCAGGCCCTCGCCGCGCTGCACTCCCTGCGCGACGGCCGTCAGGGAATCTTCCAGCACCACGTTGCCCAGCAGCCCCTTCACGATTCTCAAGGCCTGCAGCAACGGTACGCCGTTAGCCAGCAGGGTGGCCATGGTGCGGGCGAATCGCGCCGTCTCCACCTTGCGGAACACGTCGCCGGCGACCGGAAGCTTCAGCTTCCACGCGTGCCAGCGCCGCCGGCCCGCGGGAGTGCGCACGTGATAGCGGGCACCGGAGATCACGGCTGCCAGGGCCAGCGCCGCTATCCAGCCGTAGTTGCGGAGCAGGTCGCTGGCGGCCAGCAGCAGGTACGTGGGAGTGGGGATGGGCATCCCCGATTCGGAAAAAACTTGCGCGAACCTCGGTACCACATAGTACATCATCACCAAGATCGAGCCGGTCGCTACCAGCGCTAGCAGCAGCGGGTAAATCATCGCCGAGATCAGCTGGCCGCGCAGCTCATCGGAGGAGCGCTCCAAGTCTGCCAGTCGCTCCAGTGCCACATCCAACGACCCAGAGGCCTCGCCGGCACGGATCATGTTCCGGTACAGCTCGGAAAACACCTCCGGGTGCCCCTCCAGGCTGTCGCCCAGCGACTTGCCCCCCTTTAACTCCTGCAGGACGTCGGTAATGACGCTGCGGAGTGCTTTCCGCTCCGTCAGCTCTGCACAAATGGAAAGCGCGCGGTCCAGCGGCAGCCCGGAATTGACCAGGGTGGAAAGCTCCTGGGTAAAGAACAACCGGTCGCGCGAGCGCACGCGACTCCGGCCCAGCCAGGGCAGCGCGAGGCCGCCCGCGGCCGACTGCCGGCGACTGCCGATGTAGACCGGCACCAGCCCTTGTCGATGCAACTCGCGGGCGACGGCCTTCTCGGTCGCTCTGGAAAGAGCGCCCTGAGCCGGTTTGCCAGCCATCGTCACCGCGCGGTAGAAAAACTCAGGCATTTTTTACACTCGCACCGATACACTCGCGCCGGCATCGCGACGCTACACGTCCTGCGTCACCCGAACCAGTTCCTCCACTGTGGTCACGCCCTGATAGACCTTGTCCCAGCCGTCCTCTTTCAAAGTGCGCATCCCATTGCGGCGGGCAGCGGCCGTTAGCACGCTGGCATCGGCGTTCTGCACAACCAGGCGGCGAATTTCGTCGTTCACGTCCATCAGCTCAAGGATGCCCTGGCGCCCGCGGTAGCCGATTTGAGAACAGCGATCGCACCCGGCGCCGCGATACACCGGGCGGTCGAGCGCCGCCGCCTGGCGCTCGTCCACCACCCGGCAGTGCGGGCATATCAGGCGCACCAGTCGCTGGGCCAGCACCGCCAGCAGCGAGGAGGAGATTAGGTAGTTTTCCACTCCCATGTCGGTCAGCCGGGTGACGGCGCTGGGCGCATCGTTGGTGTGCAGGGTGGAGAAAACCAGGTGCCCGGTCAGGGCTGCCCGGATGGCGATCTCCGCCGTTTCCAGGTCCCGGATCTCCCCGACCATGATCACGTCGGGGTCCTGACGCACGATGTGCCGCAGGCCGGCGGCAAACGTCAGCCCGATCTGCGGGTTGACGTGGATCTGGTTGATGCCGTCCATCTGGTATTCCACCGGGTCCTCGATGGTGATGATCTTCTTGTCGGGCAGATTGATGCGCTTCAGGGCCGAATACAGAGTGGTGGACTTGCCGCTGCCAGTCGGTCCGGTCACCAGGAAGATGCCGTGCGGTTGCGAGGTGTGGTGCTCCATGCGCGCCAGCATTGTTTCGGAAAAGCCCAGGTTGGGGAGGTCGTAGAAGTCGCCGGCCGAGCGGTCCAGCAGGCGCATCACGACGCTCTCACCGTAGAGGGTGGGCATGGTGGAGACGCGCAGGTCAATCTCTTTGCCCAGCGTCCGCAGTTGGATGCGGCCGTCCTGGGGCAGGCGCCGCTCGGCGATGTTGAGCCGGGCCATCAGCTTCAGGCGCGAGATCACCGCCGCGCGCAACTCGCGTGGCGGTGCGTCCACGTTGTACAGCACGCCGTCAACGCGGTAGCGGACGCGGAACACCTTCTCGAAGGGCTCCAGGTGGATGTCGGAAGCACGCTGCTCGACGGCCCGCGCGATCAGGTTGTTGACCAGCCGGATCACCGGGGCTTCGCTGGCCATGTCGCGCAATTGCTCGACATCTTCGGTTTCGGCGGCGCCGCTGACGGCGGCCGCTGCGCTCCCGGAGCCAGCCTCCTCTTCCTCGCCCGGGAAGTACTTCTCCAGGGCCGCAAGAACGTCAGTCTCGGGCGCCAGCAGCGCGCGCACGTTCAGCTTGGTGTAGAGCCGGACCGCAGAGATGGTTTCAAAGTCGAGGGGGTCAGCCATAGCCAGCGTCACGGTGGAATCCTCTACCGCCAGGGGCAGGAAACGGAACTGGCGCATGAAGCGGGCCGAAAGGCCCTCGATGGCCGGCGACAGGGCTGGAAACTCCGCTGCCGCGACGATGGGGATTTCCAACTGCTCGGAGAGCGCGGCCAGCACGTCGCGGGCGGCCACGTAGCCCAGGTCCGCGAGGATCTTGCCCAGCTTGTCGCGCCGCACCGATTGCACCGCCAGGGCCTTTCTCAGTTCCTCGGCCTCCAACTGCCCTCGCTCCACCAGGATCTCGCCCAGACGCCGCATCAGAATTGCCGCAAGCTGATCACCCTGGCCAGTTCGGCTGGCTCAGGCTTATGACCCTGATCTTGCAACTCCAGCAGGGCCTTTCGCTGCGCCTGCAAGACCACCTGGCTGGGAATTTCCGGGTAGGGCCGGGAATTAAATAGATGAATGACCACCGCCAGATTCTCCTCCGCGCCCAGTTGCGTCAGTTCGGCGCTCTCAGCCAGAAGCAGCTCCCGGAGCCTGGATTGCAGCTGTTTTAGCCTCTTCCGCTTCTGCTCACGTTCGGTTTTCAACTCCTTCTCTGAATAGGGATTCGGCGCAAAGGGGAAAACAAAGCGCATCGGGTAGAGGTTCACTTCCGCATGAACCACCACTCCGAATCCAGCCAGATAGGCGCTCTTGGGTTCCTGAAGAACGGCAAACGGCCGGTTCCCGAACGTTTGCCGCAGGGAGGAGTTCAGGGCGCGATCCAATTGCTGCATCTGCCGCTTCAGCTCCGCTTGCTTCTTGCCGGCCGCAGCAGCCTGCGAATGCGGCACGGCAAGCCACAGCGCGGACCCCACGGCCAGCAGAATCGCTAGACAAATCCGTAATCCGAAATCTGCAATCCGCAATCGTTTCATGGCCGTTCGCCTTTCTCCGCCGGCAGACGGCTGGCTACCATTTCCAGCGCCAGACGGTTCCGGTCGGCATCCTTATAGAAGATGGTTTGAGTCCGCTCAAAGTACCGCATCTGTTCGGCGAGGGAAGCGAATGCTGCCCGTTGGCGTCGTTCCAGTTGCGCGGCTGCGGTTCCGATGAGTGCCTCGGCTTCCGCCTGCTGCCGCACTTCGCTCTGGTGAACGGCAGCGTCCACTAGCCCCGCCACTTGCTCGCGGGTCAAGCCCGCTGACACCGGGCCGGCGGATGCAGAGCCAGTGGTCGGCGACGCCAGGCCGGCGGATGCAGAGCCAGTCGCCGGCGCCGCTCTCTGCTGGGAAGCGCCGAAGGCAATCTCCCACCGTTCCTGTTCCAGGACGACCCGCACGCGGGCCAGCGCCAGTGCCCCAACCAGCAGGGCGACAGCCGCGGCCACTCCCACCGGCACAGCAAAGGCGCGCCGCCAGAAGCCGCTGCCTCCGAACAGACCCGCCTCCTGGCTGGCGCCCACGAATGCGATGCGCCGTGGCACCTCTTCTTGTGGCAGGCCCTGGACGAGAAGCTTCCGCGCCAGGTCCAGATCGGTCAGTTGAGCCCGGCAGGCATCGCACACCTGCAGGTGCTCCTGTACCTGTTTCCGTTCGACCGGTCCGGCCTCGGCCAGCGCCAGGTCCATTAGCATTTGTTTTGCTTTCTCGCACGTCATGACTCACCTCCTGCCGGCCGCAAGGGCAGGCAGCGCAGCCTCTCCGACTGGACAGCCAACAACACCTGTCCAGGGGGTGGCTAATGGTTGTGAAAGGCAGCCCGGGTCGCCACATCCTCGCCGAGAGCGTGCTTCAGTTGCTCGAACCCGGCGTAGACGCGGGATTTCACTGTGCTGAGGGGACAGGAGAGGATTTCGGCAATTTCGGCGAACTTAAAGCCGTGAATCACCTTGAGCAGCAGGGCCTGGCGTTGCTCGAAGGGAAGCTCCTCCAGGGCGCGGGCGACTATCAACTCCAGCTCCAGCGGGTACAGGCGCGGACCAGCGCCCAATACCACCTGAGCCTCGCCCCGCGAGGTGATTTCCCTTTCGTTCGCCTCCGCCCAACCTTCCGAATCAGCCCAGGCCGAATCAGTCCGGGCCGAATCAGCCCAGGCCGAATCAGCCTGAGGGCGGCGTCCGTCAGTGCGGAACTTCGAGCAGGCCAAGTTGTGCGCGATCCGGAAGAGCCACTGAGGGAACTTCTCGGCATCGCCGAGCCTGACCAGGCCGCGGTAAGCCTTCAGAAAGGCTTCCTGCGACAGGTCCTGGGCGTCTTCCCGGTTACCGGTGGTGCGCAGCAGGTAGTTGTACAGCTTCTTTTCCCAACGGGATACAAGGACGTTGTAGGCGTCCACCTCCCCGTGGGCCGCGCGGTCCACCAGCTCGCTATCTTCTGCCGTCCGAAACAGCAAATGGGCTCCTACTTGGTCAGACGCCGCCGAAGCTCAAAAAGTCGAACCCGTCGGCCGAAAGGTTGATAAGGAGTATACCACGCGCCCGATTAGCCCACGGGGCGTTCCGATGCCAGATTCTGGAATCCCCGAAGGTCACTGCGGAAAGCCTATGTATAGCCGTTAGTTGGCTTTGCATTGCGGTACATCACCGGGTTGCGGTTTCTGATACAGTGGGAGGGTCAGCCGCCGCGCTGCCGAACGCTTTCGCCTGGGGTGGCCACTGGGTACCGGCAGGCGGGAGGCTGCGGCCGCGATGGACCGCCCGTTGAGGGGGCACAGATGAGGGAGCACCAGTTGAGGGAGCAAATGAAACGCCTGCCTCACCCAGCGCATCCATGATAGGAAGCCCCTTAGGAAGCATGGAGAGATCATGACAAGTCACGATGGGAAGTGCGGCTTTGCTTTCATCGCTTGCATCGCTTTCATTCTGGCCGTTTCTCTGCCTCTGGTGGCGGTCGCCGGGCCGCAGACAAATAATCAGCAACCGGCTACTAATCAACAACCGGCCACTAATCAACAACCGGCCACGCCAGTTGGACATGCCAGGCCGGAGGCGGCGGCGGTGCCCACCGAGGAAATCATCCGTCGCTTCGCCGCCAAGGAAAAAGAATTCCAGATCGCGCGCGGCAATTACACCTACCGGCAGACCGTCAAGGTGCAGGAACTGGACGACAACGGGCGCATGCGCGGCAGCTTTGAAATGGTTAGCGACATCATCTTCACCCCGAAGGGGAAGCGCATTGAGAGGGTGGTGTATGCGCCAGTGAGCACCCTGCGCCGCATTTCCATTTCGCCTGAAGATGAGCGGGACCTGCGCGAAATCCAGCCTTTCGTGCTCACCAGCGATGACATCCACAAGTACAACCTCCGCCACCTGGGGCGGCAGCGCGTGGACGAAATTGACACCTACGTCTTTTTTGTCGGGCCCAAGAAAATCGAAAAGGGCGAGCGCTACTTTGAGGGCCAGATCTGGGTGGATGACCGTGATCTACAGATCGTGAAGACTTACGGGAAAGCCGTTCCAGATATTCGAGGAAAAAAGGGGCAGGAGAACCTGTTCCCGCGCTTTGAAACCTACCGCGAGCAGATTGACGGCAAGTACTGGTTCCCCACCTACACCCGGGCTGACGACACGTTACATTTCCAGACCGGCCCGCAGCGCATCCGTATGATTGTGCGTTACCAGGATTACAAGCAGTTCCGCAGCCAGATCAAGGTCACCTTTCAGGGGGTCGACGCGCCGAAGTCGCAGCCGCCGGCAGATCCGAGCTCCCAACAGTTGCGAAACCCGTAGCGCTTGACTCACCTGGCAGCAGTGTTTGCCCCCCTTACGGTTGCGGCTCGCGGTTTGCTCCAGGCTCGGGTTTGCTCCATCTGCTGGGACGCGCACGGGTCCTTGGCATGAGCTACAGTCGTCGGCGATACTAGACGGGAACGGGACTCGGGCAAAGCAGCCCGAGATAGCTGTGAAGACACAAGCGGGGGTTCATACTCCCGCCGGAGATTTGCCTGTGCCGGTGTCGGGGGTCAGTTTCCCATGCTCTCCAAAGTTTTTCGCGGGATTGGCAGCTTCATCTTCTGGACGTACGAGCGCGGAAGCTGGCAGTACGACCTGATGTCTGCCCTCATCCTGGCGTTCATTTTCTTGACTCCGCGCCAGTTTTTTCACGACCGCCCTATCTCCACCGAGGCGCGCCAGGTCATGGAACTGCCGGCAGCGCTGTTGCTCCCCTGGCTGAGTGAGACAGCTGTTGCCGCCGCCGCCACCAGCAGCTCCAGAAATTCCTACCGGCTCGCTGCTGAGGAAGGAACGCCCGGCCCAGCACCCACACTGAAACAAGTACTGGCGGCAATGGATGCGGCCGCCGCCCGCTTCCGGAGCGCGGTTGCCAAGGTCACCTACACGAAGGTGACGCTCCTCGTAGACGACAAGTCCATCGAGGAGGGCACTGTGTACCTCAAGCGCCACCGGCGCAAGCGCGATTTCAAGGTGCTGATTCACTTCCGCGAGCCGGCGGAAAAAATTGTGCTGTTCCGCGACGGCAAAGGGTGGATCTACCGGCCGGCGATTGCCCGAGTAGAGGAATACGACGTCTCGCGCAACCAGGAAGCCGTGGAGCAGTTCCTGCTGCTGGGCTTCGGCACCCCTGTCCGCCAGCTGCAGGAGGCCTATCACGTCGCCCTGGCAGGCCCCGGGAGCAGCCGGGGGGGGGACCAGAAGACCTTGAAGCTGGAATTGGTTCCCAGATCGGCCGCCACCAGCCGCCACATCCGGAAAGTAGAACTCTGGCTCTCCCGGGATACCTGGCAGCCCGTCCGGCAGCATTTCATCGAGCCCAGCGGCGACTACATGATCGTCGAATTCACAGGGACCAAACTGAACACTGCCATCCCCAATTCCCGCTTCAAGCTGAAACTGCGGGGCAAAGTAAAAAAGATCCGCCCCCAGTCCCTGTAGTGCCAGTTCATGTAGGAATAGACCTTGCCCTTCCCTTCGTATTCAAATCCAGCGACCAGCTTCAGAGCCAGCGACCAGCTTCAGAGCTAGCGACCAGCTTCAGAGCCAGCGACCAGCCGGCCCAAGCAAACAGCGCCCGGCATTGAGTATGTGGGGAGTAGATGGGGAGTAGGTGGGCAAACGCTCGGTCTCAGCGCCAGGTGATCAGGCCGGTGCTCATAGGCACCAGAGCATCGGGGTGAGCCGGCAGCGCGCGCGCCGTGTACCCGTGCCGGCCGCTGTGCTCGCAGAGAATCACACCCGTGTAGTGGTGGATGCCGTCCTGGCAGTTCTGCCAGTTCATAGGCACGGCGCGGGCTTGGGTGATATGCCGTTCGGCACTGAGCGGCCCATAGTAGAGTTCGATGCTGACGTCCTTCGGCTCGATCGCCCCCAGGCGCACCCCGGCCCGCACTTCCAGCCCCTGGCCCACGCTGGGCATGTCCTCGTTCTGCGCCGCCAGGCTCTCGAAGCGGATCTGGGACCAGTTCTGCTGCATCTTGCGTTTCCACTGGGCCAGCGCCCGAGCGCGCTCCAGATTGTCGGCCGTCATGCGCGCGCCGAAGCGGGCCGCTGGTAAGTAGAAGCGCTCGGTGTACTCGTGCAGCATGCGGTTGCAACTGAACTGTGGACAGAGCAAGCGCATGGAGTTTTTCATTTTGGTGAGCCAGTTGCGCGGCAGCTTGTCTTCGTCGCGTCGGTAAAACAGCGGCACCACCTCGCTCTCCAGCATGTTGTAGAGGGCATTGGACTCCACGTGGTCCTGGTAGGCGGCGTCCTGGTATTCCTCGCCGGAGCCGATGGCCCAGCCGGCTTCCCCCCGGAAGCCTTCGTCCCACCAGCCATCTAGGACGCTGAGGTTCAGGCCGCCGTTGCCCAACACCTTCATGCCGCTGGTGCCGCTGGCTTCCAGCGGGCGCCGCGGGTTGTTCAACCAGATGTCCACCCCATGCACCAGGTAGCGAGCCAGCTGGATATCGTAGTCCTCCAGGAACACCATGTGGCGGTGCAGCTCCTCCTGCTGGCAGACGGCCACCAGTGCCTTGATGAACTCCTTGCCTTCTTTGTCCTGCGGGTGCGCCTTCCCCGCGAAGACAAACTGCACCGGCATGGAGGGGTTCAGCAGGATTTTCTTCAGCCGCTCCAGATCGGACAGCAGCAGGGTGGCGCGCTTGTAAGTAGTAAAGCGGCGTGCGAAGCCGATGGTCAGCGCGTCGGTGTCCAGCACGCCGCGCGCCTTGCGCAGCTCGGCTGGCGGCGCCGCTCGTGTGTCCCCCACAGCTCCTCGTCGGGAATGTCATTCACCCGCTCCCAAATCCAGGTCTCCGCGGGACGGCTCCACCACTCCGGACCCAAGTATCGGTCGAACAGGGTGCCCATCTCGTTGGAAACCCAGGAGCGCAGGTGGATGCCGTTCGTGATGCTGGCGATGGGCACTTCGTCTTCCGGCACCCGGGGGTAGTACCTCTGAAACAGGTGGCGCGACACCTCCCCGTGCAGCTTGCTCACCCCGTTGGAGGAGGCGCTGGTGCGCAGCGCCAGTACAGCCATGTTAAAGGCCTCCTGAGGATCAAACGGGTTGGCTCGGCCCAAGGCCAGTAGCTTGTCGCGGGAAATTCCCGCTTCCCGCAGGTACTCGCCGAAGTACTTGTCCATTAGGTCCGGGGTGAACACGTCGAAACCGGCGGGCACCGGGGTATGGGTGGTGAAGACGCTGCCGGCTCGGGCCGCCTCCAGGGCTTCGTGGAAGCTCACCCCTGCCTCCTGAATGTAGGAGCGGATGCGTTCCAGGGTCAGGAAAGCCGAGTGGCCTTCGTTCATGTGGTAGACCATAGGCTGGATGCCCATGGCGTAAAGCGCGCGCACCCCACCCATGCCCAACACGATCTCCTGGCGGATGCGTGTTTCGCGGTCGCCGCCGTAGAGCTGGTCGGTAATGTCCTGTAACTCGCGGGGATTGTCGGGGATGTTGGTGTCCAGCAGGTACAGCGGCACCCGGCCCACCTGTACCTTCCACACCTTGATCTTCACTTGCGCCCCGGCCAGCCGCAGTTCCACGTAGAGGGGCTGACCGCCTGCAGTCAGCACCGGTTCGAGCGGCAGGTTGTAGAAGTCGTTGGCTGGATAGCGCTCCTGCTGCCAGCCGTCGGGGGTCAAGTACTGCCGGAAATAGCCCTGTTGGTACAGCAGCCCCACGCCCACTAGCGGGATCCCTAAATCGCTGGCCGTCTTCAGATGGTCACCAGCCAGAACGCCCAGGCCGCCCGAGTATATCGGCAGGCATTCGGCCAGCCCGTACTCGGCTGAGAAATAAGCGATGCACGGGCGCTCGTCGCCGTGCTTCTTGTCCCACCAGGTGGCCTCTTTCATATAGTTGGTGAATTTCTCGTAAGCCCGCGAATAAGAAGCCATGTAACTATCGTCGCGAGCCGCGGCTTGCAGACGTTCCTGGGCGATGCTGCCCAACAACAGCACCGGATTGTGGTAGGTCTCCTCCCACAAGTCGCGATCCAGCCGCCGAAAGATTTCTCGAACAGGCTCGTCCCATTGCCAGACTAGGTTGTAGGCCATTTCCCGGAGTCCCTTGAGTTCTTCGGGAAGAGCCGGCTGTACCTGGAAGGTATCAAGTTTCAGGTCCATCATGGCAGCGCTGATCGGCATCGAAACCCTCCTGCGGAAAAACCCGCGGACCGGAGAACAGGCCGAGCCATCTTACCTCAAAACCGAATTGCATACATCCGCTGAACCTCGCCAACGGTGCGCCCCCTGCCCGAATCGCGACGGAGCTTTCGGACCGCTTGGCGCCAGCCATTGACACTCCTGGCGAATCCTTCGTAGAATCGCGAGTTGGCCAAATATCGGTCCGCCAAGTTCCCTGCGAGAAGGCCAGCCTGCGAGAAGGCCAGATGGATAAGAAGAAACTCGAGCATTACAAGCAGCGACTGCTTGCAAAGAGGGAAGAACTGGAGCGGATCGTGTCGCGGGCCGAACTCGATGGCCGCTCGGCGGACGAAGAGACTCCTCAGGATCTGGCCGACAAGGCAGCCAATTCTTATACCAAGGAATTCTTGTTTAGCCAGAGCAACCACGACCGCGACGTGCTCCAGCTAGTCCTCGAAGCGTTGGAGCGAATCGAAGAGAGACACTTCGGCGAGTGCGTCCACTGCGACGGCGAGATGCAGCAGAAGCGCCTGGAAGCGGTGCCCTGGGCGCGCCATTGTATTCCCTGCCAGGAAAAGCAAGAGCAGGGGCTGCTGTAGGCCCTGCCAGACTGCTCCGTTTCCCACCGTGTCGAAGCAGGCTGAAGTGGCGCGATTTGATTCCACGATTGGTCAGTTTTTTCACTCCCTGTTCGCTGTTCTGTTCCCCGACCAGTGCCGGCTGTGTGCCGAGCCTCTGGAGGAGCTGACGCGGGTTCCCGTCTGCCGGCCCTGCCTGCAGGACCTGCACCCGCTTCGGACGAGCGCCGGGCTCTGCCACTGCTGCGGGATTCCCCGCGAGGTGGCAGCGGGGCCGTTGTGCGCCCGCTGCACAGCCGGCGAATATGATTTCCAGCAGGCCCGCAGCTTCGGCGCCTACGACGGCGCCTTGCGCGAGGTCCTGCACCTGTTCAAGTACCAAGGGATGCGACCGCTGGCAGCGCCGCTGGCCGAGCGGCTGGCCGTTGTCTTCCACCAGCAGCAGTGGGACGGTGGCGAGTTTGCCGGGGTGGTGGCCGTGCCGCTGGCGCGAGCGCGTCAGCGGCAGCGCGGCTTCAACCAAGCCCACCTGTTGGCCCGCGAATTGGGTCGCCGGGTAGGACTGCCGGTATTGGAGGACGCCTGCCGCCGCGTCCGCGCCACCGCGCTGCAGACCGGACTGACCCGCGCCCAGCGCCTGGAAAACGTGCGCGGCTCCTTCGCTCCAGGTCCCCGCGCCACCCTGTTGGCCGGCCGTGACATCCTGCTGATTGACGACGTGCTGACCACCGGCGCCACCCTCAGCGCCTGCGCCCGGACCCTCCACCAGGCCGGGGCGCGACGGATCTGCGCACTCACCGTCGCCCGTACCGTGGAATCTTGAGTACGACCCTCGTGGTTTTGTTATACATTGGCGGCATGAAACGAGCAGCTTTTCTCTGCCTTCTGTGTGCTGGGGCGTTGTTTGCGCAGCAGCGTCCACTGGAAATCATCTCCAGCCCGCAGGGCGATATCCGCATC
>JAKZXP010000328.1:0-3727 GCA_047514915.1 Terriglobia bacterium | reverse complement strand
GGCCGGGACGAACCCCCTGTGCCGCCAGTTCCTTCAACTCCAGGGCAAGCTCTTCCCGGATCTGGGTAGAAATCGAATTGCCATCAAGAATGCGGGCAGCAGCAGACACCGGCAGCGTCCTTTCACTTCCAACGGTGCCAGATGATTCCAAAAAAATCATAACACAGGGGAGATGGCGACGTTCTCAGAGAGAAGCGGTAGCTGTTTTCGCTGCTTTCGTTGTACATTCGTTGTACATTTGCCTGGTATCGGAGCGAGGAGCGCTATCATGCCCATCAGCAAAGAGCTGCTTGATATCCTGGTTTGCCCCGTCTGCAAGACGCCTCTCAAGCTGACCGCCGACGAGCAGGGGCTGAAATGCGGCCAGTGCCGGCGCGTTTACCCCATCCGGGACAATATCCCGGTCATGTTGGTTGACGAGGCCAAGATCGAGGCAGACTGAGGGCCGCACCCGGGCCGGCTTCGCCTGTCCAGCAACCCGGAGCAGCGCCGCGGTTCAGAAGCTCCAGGCCTCGAAGGTGACGTTCGAGTCTTTCTGGAAGTCCTGGCGCCAGATTTTGTTCTTGCGTATCTCCAGGAACGGCCCGCGGCGGCCCCGCCGCACGGACGCATTCCAGATTTTCCACCTTTTTCCGCTGGCCGTGTTGAACAACGTGTGGCCCTTCATCAGAGTATACTGGCGACTCCACGGCCGTTGCTTGAACGGCTTGAAGGTCCCGACCTCGCGTTCGCGCAAGTCCGGCATCGTCGAGCGCTGCCCGGCCGCGAGGTTGGCGACCGAAATCTCGCGGCCGCCCCTGGCACCGGTGGCGGGCGACGGCTGGTAGACCAACGTGTAGGTGCTGGCAGGCACCTCCTCAATCTGGAACCGCCCATCGTCATCCGTCACGGCGGTCAACTGGGTCAGCGCAAGCTTCACGTCCTTCCCTTCAATCACCGATTGCTCAAGCTGGCCCAGGCACACCCAGGCCTTGGCCAGGGGTTTGCCGCTGCGCCCTTTCACCGTTCCGCTAACCGTTTTGGGACCGGTGGTGGCAGGCTCATTCGCCGTGGGTGGCGGTTCCGCCGGGGCGGGCGGGGCTTCTTCTCTCTCAGTGCAGCCAGCGATCCCTAGCGCCAGCACCACAATCAAGAACCACAATAGTTTTGCGTTCCTCATCATTAGTTTGTCACCCTGGGTTTGTCACCCTTGCTACGACAGTCTTCGGGGCAGGAGAAGCCGGAACCAATTCCGGCTGTCAGCACAGTAAGAACGGCACTACGAGGAGGAAAAACTGCACTGTCCTTCATACCCCCTCCAGCCTTCGTGCTCGAATTGTGGGATAACTCAAAACCAAGCCTAACACGGCAGTCAAGTGCCACGCGGGCCGGTTCACTCGGTTTCCTTGCAGCCGAATTTCTTGAAAGCAACGCTGTCCGGACCCCCGAAGATCCTGCACTCCATGCCGCGCGACTCCAGACGGCTCCCATGCCGGGTCCCCTTAATGCCCGCGCATTGCCTGACAGCCGTTGCCGGGACGTACTAGAATCCCTGAATGGAGCAGGCGGCGGCCCTTGGCAGCAAGGAGTCTGGATCGCGCATCCTGGTGGTCCGCGTCGGCGCGCTGGGCGACACGTTGATGGCCACCCCGGTGGTGCGCGCATTAAGGGCGCGGTACCCGCAGGCCGCCATTGACTTTCTCGGCTGGGAGCCGGCCGCGCCCTTGCTGGAGGCCAATCCAGGAATCGCCCGGCTGTTTCGGCTGCGTCACCGCCACCTGCCCTGGTGGCTGTCGCGGGAGAAGCAACGGCTGGTGCGGCAGTTGCGTGCTGCCCGCTACCAGTTCGCCGTACTGCTGGAAAGCGTACCCCACTTCCGCCGCCTGCTGGAACGCGCCGGGCTGAAGCAGATTCGCAGCTTCCGAGAAACTCCGTTGGCCCCCAAACTGCACGCCATCGTAAACAACCTGCGCGCTTCTGGCTTCCCCGACTGGCAACAGGCCCCGGCTGGCTCACTGGACATGGAGTTGCCGGGTTCGCCCGAGGAGGAACGCGCCGCGGAGCAGCTTCTGGGCGGAATCCGGCCGCCGCTGGTGGGTCTGCATGCCGGCTACGGACCTCGACGCGGAAAGAAGAATCAGGCCCAGCGGCTCAAGGGCTGGGGGGCGGACAACTTCAGCCAACTCGGCTGCCTTCTGGTTCAGCTGGGCATACGTTTGGTGCTGACTGGCTCGGCCGACGATCGGGACGAAACCCGAGCCATCGCGGCACAGCTTCCTGCCGGCAGCTTTGTGGAACTCGCCGGTCGCACCAGCGTGCGGCAACTGGCAGCCGTCATTCGCCGCCTCCAACTGTTTATCTCGGTGGATACCGGGGCGGCCCACATGGCCGCCGCGGTGGGCACGCCGCTGGTGGTCCTTTGGGGGCCAGCCATCCTGGAACAAACCCGACCGCTGTCGTCCACGACTCCCATCCGCATCGTGCGCCACCGTGTCTTCTGCGCGCCCTGCTACGGGACGCCCATGATGAAAACCTGCCAGCGTAATATCTGCATGGAAGCCATCTCCCCGCAGCGGGTGCTGGCCGAGGCCGAAGGAGTCATGAGTGAAGAGTTAAAGGTGAATCGCGAGTAGTGAGTTGCGGTAGTCCCATCAATTCCTGCATTCTTAATTTGTCATTTCTTGTTCTCAGAAGGGCGGGAAGGCTAGACTCTCGTCTTTTTCCTCCACCCAGATTCGGGTTTCCTGGCCGTTGATGAGGACAGTGACAATGACGCCGGACCCGCGGTCCCGCGAGCCGGTAATCTCGAAGCTCTCGACTTTCCCGTAGTCTCCTTCTGGTCCCCAATCGCCCAAGAAGCGCTGATAGCGGTAGGAGGGAGAGGGCTTCCAGAGTTCGTACGCCTTGGGGTAGTCCTGGCGCTCAAGCGCCGCGAGAAACCGCTTGGCGGCGCGCTCCTGGGGATAGTTCTTGAACTGCCAATAAAGCATCGCCGCCACCACCAGGAACAGGATGGCGCCAATGAGAATCCGGCGTTTCCGCCGCTCACGGCCCAGAACTTTAGGATTGGTAACCTCATCAAACATGAACGTCACCGTGATCTGCGGGTTTTTCCACGCTCGCTTTTTCGCGGTGGCAGCTCAATCGCGTAACGGGTCCGCTGCTCTTCCTGGTGCCGCTCCAGCGCCAGATGGATCAGCCGGTCAATCAGCTTCGGATACGGCAAGCCGGAGGCCTCCCAGAGCTTGGGAAACATGCTGATGGAGGTGAACCCGGGAATGGTGTTGATCTCATTCACGTAGATTTTGCTCCCTCGGCGTTCCAGAAACAAATCCACTCGTGCCATGCCGGCGCACTCCACCGCCCGGAAGGCCGCCACAGCCAGCCCCCTCACCCGCCGGGCCTGGGCGGGGGTGATGCTGGCCGGGATCACCAGCTCGGAACCCTTGTCCAGGTACTTGGCGGCATAGTCGTAAAATTCGTTGACCGGGATGATCTCGCCGGGCACCGAGGCCTCCGGCGCGTCGTTGCCCAGCACTGAGCATTCCAGCTCCCGGGCGTCCACGCCGCGCTCCACCAGCACCTTGCGGTCAAACTGCGCGGCCACTTCCAACGCGCGTCGCAGTTCCCTTCGATGGTGCGCCTTGGTGATGCCCACCGACGAGCCCAGGTTCGCCGGTTTGACAAACACCGGGTAACGGAATTTTTTCTCCACTGCCGACATCACACGGCGTGGATGCTCCAGGAT
>JAKZXP010000327.1:0-4942 GCA_047514915.1 Terriglobia bacterium | reverse complement strand
GTTGTCCGGGTCGGTCGTGTTCCGGTAGAGCATGGACTGGGTGACTTCGGTCATCTTGAGCGCCATCCCAACGATGCCCACAACCCACATCCAGAATACGGCTCCGGGGCCACCCAGGGAGATCGCCACGGCGACCCCGGCGATGTTGCCGAGGCCGACCGTTGCGGAAAGTGCTGCGGAAAGAGCTTGGAAGTGGTTGATTGCGCCGGGCTCGTTCTTATCGTCGAAATCGCCCCGGATGACGGCCACACCGTGTGTGAGCGCAACGAGGGGCCCGAACTTGGTCCAAACTAGTAGGAGAGTGCCGACGCCGAGGATGACGTAGAGGACCGCGTCGTGCCAAAGGATGCTGTTGACCGCTGACAATATGGCGTGGAACGTCTGCATCCGGGTATCCCCAATTAAAACAGATTCGATCCCTGGCCGCTCACATCACTTCGGGGATTTCAATGCCCAGCAGATCCAGGGCGCGCTCCAGTTGGCTGCGGACGAAGCCGGCCAGCCACAACAGGAATAGCTTCTTCTGCGGGTCGGGTTCGCGGAGGATCGGGTGGCGATGGTAGAAGTTGTTGGAGCTTTGCGCCAGCAGGAAAGCGAACTTGGCGATCCCCGCAGGCTCGCTGGCGCTCAGCGCCTGCTCGGCCACCGCGTCGGTCTGTGAAGCGAGCAGCGCCAGTTGCCAATATTCCTGGCCCGCCGGGGAACTCAAGGCCGCTGCCAGCGTGTCGGCAGAGAGCTGGCTGAAGTCAGGCGGCTCCCCCAATTTGCGGAAGATGCTGGCGGCGCGGACCGCTGCGTACTGCACGTAGGGTCCGGTTTCCCCCTCGAAGCTGAGCGCTTCGGCGAAGTCGAAGGCAATGACCGATGCCCGCGTGTACTTCAGCAGGAAGTAGCGCAGCGCGCCGATGGCGATCTGCCGCGCCACCTGCTGTTGGAAGTCAGCCGGCGCCTCGGGATGGCGCGAGCGCACTTCGGCCAGCGCCTGCTGTTCGAGCCGGTCTAGGAGGTCGTCGGCCTTGACGCCCCGCCCCTTTCGGCCGGAGACCTCGACGTAGGGCCGCTTCTGCTCTTCCGGCGATAGCTCAACGTCCAGCTCGCGGCAGCAGCGCGGTGACAGAGCGACCATCTCGTAGGCGAAGTGCACCGACCTGTCGGCGTGCTCGGTAAAGCCCAGCGCCTTCAAGCCCTGTACCACGATGTTTTGCAGGTAGGACTGCCGCACGTCAATTACGTTGTAGACCACCTCAGCACGGCCGAACGGCGGAACCCCATCCTGTGGCGGTGTAACCGTGGTGACCCAGACCTGATGCCCGTCGGGATAGCGGTGGAGGGGCCGGTAGTGAAAGTCGCGGTCCAGAAGGCCGAACTTCCAGAGCTGATAGGCAATGTCCTTGCCGACGTAGGTCACCGTACCATTGGAGCGCAGGATCACCTTGGCGTCGTCCGGGGAGCGCTCTGCGGCATCGCCTTCTTTTGGGGGCTCTTCCAGGGCGGCGCCGGTCGAGTCCACCGGCATGACCCAGCAGCCCCGGTTGCGGCCGTCGGTTTCGAGATAAATGGCGCCGCGCTCCTTCAGCAGAGCGAAGGCCTGGTCCCAAAATTTCAGGCGCAGGATTTCACTCTCGCGAGGCAGCAGGTCGTACTGCACATTCAGCCGGGACATCGTGGCTAGGTGAGCGTGCACGATGTTCTCTGCGATGATGTCAGCCAGCTCTGCTGCCTCACCCTGCCCGTGCTCAATTTCCCGCAACGCCTGGCTGCGCAGCTCCAACCGCGCCGGGTCATCGTCATAGAGGCGAGAAACGCGTGCGTACAGGTCCCAGCAGTAATAATCGAATCGCACCGCGGGATCGGCGAGCAGTTTCGTCAGGTCAGCGGCTGTCTTCCGCTCCAGGTGCCGGAATCCGACGACCACGTCAGCGACCTGGACGCCCGTGTTGTCGATGTAGTTCTGCACTTCGACCCGTCGGCCGCGGCTGCGCAGAGTCCGCACCAGCGTGTCGCCCAGCGCGGCGTTGCGCAGGTGGCCGATGTGCGCAGCCTTGTTGGGGTTGATGTTGGTGTGCTCGACGACGATCTTGCCCTGTTCCTCCGCCGCCTCGTCCCGCTCGCCGCGCACCAGCCCTGCCAGATACGCCGACCGGTCGAAGAACACGTTGATGTAGCCGCCGCCAGCCGGTTCCAATCGCTCCACACCTTCGATCGCCGGCATTGCTTTCACCACCTCCTCGGCGATTTGCCGCGGCGGACGCTTCAGCGTTTTGGCCAGCTCGAAACAGAAGGGGAACGCCAGTTCTCCGAATTCCGGTCGGCGTGGCTGTTCGACCAGCAGCGGCAGCGACACCTGGTAGCGGGCGCGAAGAAACTCCTGGAAGGCGCTCCGAATCCGTGTTTGCAGGCGCAAGTACATTGCTGTTGTTAGTTTCCCCTGGATCGTCCAGAATGATAGGTTTAAGCAAGGGGTGTCAACCGTCAAGTGAGTCACCTGTCCTCTACCACCCCGAAATGACGATGACAATTGTGCTGCGAGCCAGGTTGCCATAAGGCACCGCCCTATGAGAATTGCCTATCTCGAGTGCTTCTCAGGAATCAGCGGCGACATGCTGCTGGGCGCGCTGGCAGATGCGGGTGCGCCTGCCTCGGAGCTGGCCGCGGTCCCGGAAAAACTGGGGCTGTCAGGAGCTTCAGTGCGCCTGGAAAAAACCAAACGGTCGCACATTAGCGCCATCCAGGCGCACGTCGAAGAAGGAGAGAAATCGGGACATCCACACCGGTCGCTGTCCTCCATCGAGAAGATGATCGCGCGCTCTTCGCTTTCTGAGCACACCCGGCAAACCGCAATCGCCGTCTTCCGCCGCCTGGGCGCGGCCGAAGCGCGCGTCCACGACGTGCCGCTGGAGAAAGTTCACTTTCATGAAGTGGGTGCCGTGGATTCGCTGGTGGACATTGTGGGCGCGTGCGCGGGCTTCGAGCTGCTGGGCATTGAGAAGCTGTACTGCTCGCCGCTGAACGTTGGCAGCGGCACGGTGCGCACCGAACACGGCGTTCTGCCGGTGCCGGCGCCGGCCACCGTGGAGCTGCTGAAGGCAGTCGGTGCGCCGGTGTACTCGTCGGGTCCGGCAGCCGAGCTGGTCACACCCACGGGCGCGGCGGTGGTGGTAACGCTGGCCGCCGGTTTTGGTGCGATGCCTCCGATGAAAGTGGTGGCGGCTGGCTACGGCGCAGGCTCGCGTGATTTTCCCGAGCAGCCAAACACGCTCCGGATTCTGATTGGGGAACTCGCCAGCACCTCGACAGAAGCAGCCGCCCCGGCTCCGACCGTCTGCGTGGTTGAGGCCAACATCGATGACATGAATCCACAGATCGCCGGGCACCTGACCGAGCAGGCGCTGGCCGCCGGCGCGCTCGATATCTACTTCACCCCCGTGCAGATGAAGAAGAACCGGGCAGGGATGGTGGTCTCGCTGGTGGTCGAGACGGCAGACCGCGACCGGCTGGCGCGCCTGCTGTTCCGGGAGAGCACCACCATCGGTGTGCGCATCTACACGGCCGAGCGCCGCACCCTGGACCGCACCCACGTGACGGTGGACACTGCTTACGGGCCGCTTCGGGTCAAAGTCTCCCAGCTGGAGGGTGAAATCCTGAACTTCGCTCCGGAATTCGATGACTGCCAGCGCGCCGCCCGCCAGAGCGGCGTCCCGCTGAAACGGGTGCTGGCCGAGGCTAATTTCCGCTACCTGGAGAAGCAGGAAAAAGAGAAGCACGGAAACGAGAAGCACGGGAAAACGGACTGAGCGGCATGGGCAAGTATTACCTGACGACTCCCATCTACTATGTCAACGCCCGGCCCCACCTGGGCCACACCTATTCCACGATCGCGGCCGACGTCGTCCGCCGTTTCCGGCGCATGCAGGGTCAGGAAGCTTTCCTGCTGACCGGCACCGATGAGCACGGCCAGAAGGTGGAGCGCTCTGCGCAGGCTGCCGGAATGAACCCCCAGCAGTTCTCCGACCGCATCTCAGAAACCTTTCGCTCACTGTGGAAAGATCTGGGGCTCCAGTGCGACTTCTTTGTCCGCACTACTGAACCGGGCCACGCTCGGGCCGTGGCCCGGCTGTTTGAGGCGGCCCGGGATGCTGGCTACATTCATAAGGGCAGCTACACCGGTCCCTACTGTGTCTTTGACGAGCTCTACGTCAGCGAAGGGAAGGCAGGCGCGCCCTGCCCCGAGTGCGGCCGGGCCACCGAACAGGTGACCGAGGAGAACTACTTCTTCCGGCTGTCGGCCTTCCAGGATCGGCTGCTCCAGCTCTACCAGGAGCAGCCAGAGTTCATCCGGCCGGAGTCGCGCCGCAACGAAGTCATCTCCTTCGTGCGCGGCGGGCTGCGCGACCTCTCCATCAGCCGCACCACTCTGAAGTGGGGCATCCCGCTGCCCACCGGCGACAACCATGTGTTTTACGTCTGGTTCGACGCTCTGACTTCCTATATGAGCGGGATTGGCTACGGGCAGGGCGGGGAAGAGGAGGAACGCTGGAAACGCCTGTGGCCGGCCGACCTGCACCTGGTGGGGAAGGAAATCCTGCGTTTCCACGCCGTCTACTGGCCGGCCTTCCTGATGGCCGCCAGCCTGCCCCTGCCGCGCTCGATCTACGCCCACGGCTGGCTGCTGTTCGAGCGGGACAAGATGAGCAAGTCGCGCGGCAACATCGTGCGCGCCCAGCCCATCCAGCGGGTGGTGGGCGCCGACGGGCTGCGTTACTTTCTGCTGCGCGAGATCGTCTTCGGACAGGATGGCTCGTTCAGCTACGACGCCCTGGTGGACCGCTACAACAGCGACCTGGCCAACGGTCTGGGAAACCTAGCCAAGCGCACCCTGGACATGATCGCCCGCTACTGTGGCGGGCAGATCCCGGCGGCTTCACCTGTTGCCGAGCAGCTT
>JAKZXP010000326.1:0-4645 GCA_047514915.1 Terriglobia bacterium | reverse complement strand
GTTCGGAGGTGGTGCTGGAGTTCGACCGGGTCCGACTGACCCTGGACGATGCACCGGTGCTGCGCGACATCAGCTTCCGGCTCGCGCGCAGCGAAACCAAGGTGCTGCTGGGAGCCACGGCCTCGGGCAAATCTGTGTTGCTGAAGGCGGCGCTGGGGCTGTTCCGTCCTGATTCGGGTCGCGTCTCGGTTTTTGGAGAGGACATCACCGGGTTCGGCGAGGAGGCACTGCAGCCCATCCGGCAGAAAATCGGCATGGTGTTCCAGGAAAGCGCGCTGTTCGACTCGCTCAGCGTGGCCGAGAACGTCGGCTACGTCTTCCAGGGGGACCGGGCCCTGCCGCCCGAGGAGGAGGAGCAACGGGTGCGCCAGGCACTACGCTTTGTGGACCTGGAAGACGCCATGCAAAAATTGCCCTCGGAGCTGTCCGGCGGCATGCGCCGCCGGGTGGCGATTGCTCGAGCTTTCGTCGGCGAGCCGCCGCTAATGCTCTACGATTCGCCCACCGGCGGCCTGGACCCGCTCACCGGACGTGCCATCGTCTCCTTGATCATCCGGCTGGGCGACCTGCAGGACGTCAGCAGCCTGCTGGTGACGCACCGCCTCCAGGACGCCGACGTGGTGGCCAACTACTATTTTGATGAAACGGCTGGTCACCTGCTGCCCGCTGATTCCGACGGTCGACAGGTGGACACCAACACTTCGTTCTTGGTCCTGCGCGAAGGCGAAATCGTCTTCGACGGCAGCCATCAGGAACTGTTTCGCTCCCAGGACTCATACGTGCGAAAATTTGTCTTGTAGTTTCCTTGAGGAGGTCCCATGCCGCAACCCAAGCAACTTCAGTGGACCCAACTGCGCGTTGGCCTGTTGGTCCTGACCAGCCTGATCATTTTTGCCACCGTGGTCTTCCTGATGACCGGCGAAGGCCTGTTGGAGCGCAAATATCTCATCAGCGTCTTCATGGCGGACGCCGCCGGGCTGAAGACCGGCGACCCGGTGCGCCTGACTGGCATTGACGTGGGCAACGTGGCGGAAATCCGCATCTCCGGCAGCCACGAGACCGACCGCTCAGTGGAGGTGGTCATGCGCATCCTGCGCAAGTACGAGCAGGAACTACGCACCGACTCCCTGGCCCGCCTGGATGCCGAAGGGCTGCTGGGCCAACGCTTCGTCAATATTACCCGGGGTAGTCCCGGACATCCGCTGATCCAGGCCGGCGGGGAGATCAAGCTCAAGGAAACCCCGGAACTCAGTGAGGTCCTAGCTACGGGCGCCGACGCAATGACCAAACTCAACCGCATCGCGGGGCGTGTGGACCGCGTTATAGAGCAGGTCGAGTCCGGAGAAGGCAGTCTGGGAAAGCTCCTCTACGACGAGGCGCTGTGGCGGAAGGCGGACCAGACCGTGAATAACGCGCGTCTTCTAATTGCTAATGCTGCTGCGGGAAAGGGGGCCCTGGGCAAACTGCTCATGACCGAGGATCTGTACAACGAAGTCCGAAGCAGCGTGACCAAAGTGGACGGTATCCTTGACGAAGTGCGCGAGGGCAAGGGTTCCCTGGGCAGGTTCATCTACGAACCCGGGCTCTACGAAAACGCCGACCAGTTAATGACCCGGGCCAATCGCGTGGTTGCTGACGTGAACGCGGGGCGTGGGACGGTCGGCCGGCTGCTGAAGGACGAGTCGTTTTACAACCGAGCCAATTCCGCGATGGACCGTATTGACAAGATCGCCGCCCGGCTGGAACGCGGTGAGGGTTCCTTCGGCAGGTTCCTTCATGACCAGGCTTTTTATGAGAACGTCAATACCTTCAGCCTGGAGATGCGCGGCCTGATCGCCGACTTCCGGAAGGACCCGAAAAAGTATCTGACCATCAAGTTTAAGCTGTTCTAGATCAGTTGGTTGCGGGCTTGGTAAGTGGTTGCAGCTAAGGAACTGCGCGCGTCAGCAAGAGGTTCTGGGCGGCCCCAGCCGCTAGTTTTCCAGCACCCTGCCAGCACCCTGATAGAAGCAAAACGCCGGGCCGAAGGGCCAACCCCTCCTGCCCGGCGCCGGTAGCCGCGTGAGACTACCTGAGGCGGAATTCTACAGCCACAGGCAAGCAGAAAGAAAACACGACGGCTCTGAGGCAAATTCCGCCCTAAGGCGCGACCACCTCACGGGCCCTACATAATGAATCCTGCAACATCGACCACCTCCTTTCTCGTGTAGGCGCATCCTAGCTTCGGGTACTCGTGGTGTCAAGATGGAAAGCCGTAGACTCGCACCGCCGCTGCAGGACGCTTGCCGCAGTGGAGTGTCCGCTACCAGAAACTGGACGAAGCCAGGATTTGGGTACATAATTCGGGGGTCGTGCAAGAAACGAGCGCATCGACGGAATCCTATGCAAATCGCGAAATTGCAAGAAACTGGAGGTAGGCGTATGGTTTGTCGAACAGCTTTGGCGCTGGCTCTGATTCTGCCCGTTCCATTCAGTCTGGCGCCGGCTCAGCCGCCACCCGACGTCATGACCCATCTGAAGGTAGGCGACTCCGCGCCCGATTTCACGCTTCCGGATCAGAACAACAAGCAGGTCCGATTGAGTGATTTCAAGGGGAAGAAGAATGTGGTCCTGGCCTTCTACGTCTTGGCATTCACAGGTGGTTGAACGAAAGAGCTGAAGGCGTATCAGGCTGATATCGCCAAATTCGAAAAGACCGGCTCACAAGTGCTGGGCATCAGCGTGGATAGCTCTCCCGCCAATCGTCGTTTCGCCGAAGACATCGGGGTGAAGTTTCCGCTTCTGAGCGACTTCAAGCGCGAGGTCAGCAAGGAATACGGAGTTCTGGATCCGGAGCGCCAGTTCGCTCAGCGGTTCACCTTTGTCGTCGATAAGCAGGGGATCATTCGCCACATCGAACGGGGCGGGTGCGCAGTGGACCCCAACGGCGCCTATGCGGTCTGCAGTCGTCTGTCCGCCGGGGGATGAGCGGGAGCCAGCACGGTTTGGGCCAGCGCGGTTCGAGCCAGCACGGTTTGGGCCAGCTAGGACACGCAGTACCATCGGGGTGGGCGGGCTCAGTACTGCCGTTCCACGCAAAATGAAACCGGCGTTCTATTGCCAGTCGCGTGGAGCGCCCGTATCTTTGCAGGCGTTGGAGGTGAAAGATGAAACCAAACCAATGCGCCTGCGGAGAACTCCTGATGACGCGGGATGAGATGAAGCGAGCCGTTTGCTGGAGCTGCGCCGGCTTTTCCCGGCGGCTTGCGGTGATGGACAGCGAACTTGCGGCTCTGAAGGCAGCGGAGGAAGCCATCCGCGCACGTCCGCTGCTGGCTCGAGCCTCATAGCCGGCCCCGGGCAGAGCTGCTTCGATGACAGGGCCGCCATCACTGGTGGCCCCCCGATCCGTCGGGGATCCTTCAGCGGCGGGAATCCTTCAGCGGAATGCTGTGTGCGGAGATAGTTCGCGTAGCTGGTGGGCGAGTGAGTGCACGTTCGACGCTACTTTCTTAAACTGAACGGCAGTTTGACCCTGGCAATTTCGATCACGTCCCCATCACGGGCTCTTGCGGGCGGGAAATCACTCTCCCGCGCGCCCCTGTTTTTCCCATCTCTTTGGCTTGGTGCAACTCACTGTGTGTGATGGCTGGCAACAATGGCTGGCAACAAGGAAGCGCTGGCTGAGCCAGAGCTTCCCGGTTCGAACTTGAACTTGGCCCTCGGTGTTCTGTTGCTCGCCGGTCGCGGTTTTTCTGCTAGACTGCCGAAACGATGCCGCTGTTCTCCCGTTCCAGCCCGGAACGCGTGTATGCGGTGGTTCGCCTCGTCGGGTCCGCACCGGACCTGCACTTTCCATCGCTAGTGCCGGGCGTGGACAACTTTCGCCACGACGTCCACCTGAGCTCCCGCTTCATCGCCTTCGCCAAGAGCTACATTCTCAAGCTGTTTATGAAGCACAGCCACGCGCCTGAGCTGGCGGAGCAGAACCCGGGCTCGCCCAAGCCGCAGGAGCGCAACGAATTCAAGCGTCTGTTACAGGAGGTCCTGCTCAGTGCGCTTAGCCGTGCCAAGGAGGCGCGCAACCCCGACATCGACCTATTGGGAAACGTCGCCCTCTTCAAGTACCTGAGCTGGGAAGTGCAGCAACAGTACGGCCGCATCCAGATGGAGGGCAAGAACAAGCTGCGGATGTATGAAGGGCCGCACCACGATCGGAACTTGCGCGCCTTCCAACTGAAAGAAATCTTCAGCGAGTTTCAGGCCGACAAGAAGAACGTCTTCCGACGCGTTTCGAATGAATTACTGTCGCTGGCTAACGAAGTGCAGGCTGGTGTGGTCCGCAAGACGCGCGAATCCTTCTTCGGCGCCGAAGCCGGTCCCTGGTTCACCTACTTTTCTCACCCGCTGGTGTTCACCGAAACCGGCCGTGACGATTACATTCAGCTAACCAAATACGTCATGTTGGGCAACTTCCACCGCGACCCGGACCTGCACGTATCCGTGGAGCGCTGGCTGAAGTCCATGCTCAAGGGGGTGGACGCAGTCGGACCGGAGGCGCGCGAGCTGGAGACCCGTCAGCAGGAGCATCACCAATTGACCAGCCGGCCCTCATCTCTGCGCGACCAGCTCCAGCCTCCCGAGCGCGGGCTGGGGTTGGGATTGG
>JAKZXP010000325.1:0-2572 GCA_047514915.1 Terriglobia bacterium | reverse complement strand
GAGTCCGGGCACCCCTGGCCGCCGGTGGGTGCTTGACATCGAGCTGACCTTCTCGGTGGAAGAATACGGCCTCATGTTCTCCACGGCAATCTTTCTGATGCGATTGTTCATCGAAGGAAAGCGGGCTCTCACACCTGTTTGAGCTCACGCTTGAGAAGGCGGACCATTTCCGTGACAGGGCGTGGTAGGAATTCTGACTCCAAATGAGCCAGCACTCGCTCGCGGTATATTCGTTTTTCTGTTATGCGGAGACCGTGCAGACGCTTGGGCTTAGGCCGGGTTTCTATCAGTGAGATGGGGAGGATGCTGACACCCAGGTTGGCTTCAACTAGGGGCCGAATAACGACGAAGTTGGAAAGCTCCATAATGGTCTGGAGCTTGACCCCGAGCTGCTGAAACACTGCTTCCACGATTGGGCGTGCCGCAGCATTCCGCGTAAGGCCGATGAAGGGAACATTCGATAGCTCCGCCGCTCTTATCCGGCGTCGCTTGGCCCAGGGGTGCGCACGGCTGACGGCCAGCAGCAGCTCTTCCTGATACAGCCTGATAATTCTCAAATCCTTGTCATCCGGCGGCTTTGTGAGAAGAGCTAGGTCGATCTGACCGCGTTTGATCTGAGACACGAGTTCTTTCGACTCACTCGCCGTGATTCTCAGCTCTATCCCCGGAAATTCTTTGCGAAACTTCCCTAGAACAGGCGGTAGCGCGCCCAAGCAGTCCGTCAAATTTGCCCCAACGGAAAGTTGGCCGTGCTGAAGGGCTGCCGTCCCAGCAAACTCGTCTCTAATCGTCCTAAGGTGCTGGGAGACAATCCGGCTATGGCGAAGCAGAGATTCGCCCGCTGGAGTGAGAGTTATTCCGTTTGCAGCGCGCAAGAGCAGTTGCTGACCTAGTTCTTCCTCCAGCAAACGAATCTTGCGGCTAATGGCAGACCGCGAAATGAACAATCTCGCGGCGGCCTTGTTAAACCCGCCCTCGCGCACGACAGCTGAGAACAACTCAAGTTGTCTGACTTCCATAGGCGCACCGGACACTACCATCCCGTTGTCCCCCTGAGCAAGTGGTCTCAAGAATGGGACACCAGCCGGTCGAATAATTGTACTGGACAGCATGCCTCCTGGCAGCAAGCATGGGAACTGCAAGGTCACTCAGAAAGGAGGTTTCCTATTCCACCCGATTGGAGAGTGGGTGGGCGACTATTCGCCTAGTCAACTGACTTGCTGCACCGTTCACACTCCGGACCGAAAGTTCCGGTTATCGGTCCAGCGGCTAATATGCACCGTGGGATGGCTTGCAGCCACTGAGGCAATACAAGAAAAGCTCAGGAATAAGATAAATGACTGAGCGCTGGGACCAAAAGTCCTACGAGCCCCGTGAGGGCAGTTGCGGGATGGAGGTCGCCCACCCCCACTTAAATGTTTTGGAGTTTCGGTAGGTTGTCGTCGTCAAAATAAGAGTGAGCGGCGTGTGTTGGTGCTGTCTGCCGCGGGACAAACCAGAAGGGGGAAAGGACATGGGATACAAGGACGAAGGTGGCGGCCGGGTCCGGTGGTTTCTGGCTGGGGTCGGCTTCGGGGCACCATTGGCTATGCTGTACGCGCCCCGCTCGGGCCGCGTCACGCGCCGCTACATTCTTAGGAAGGCTCCTGATAAGGCGCGAGACCTCGTTTCTGAGCGGGGGCATCGTCGAAAACGCGTCTGAGCTGGTGGAACGCGGTCGCAAATACGTTCGCGGCTACGAATAGCAGTTGAACCGCCGATGCAGGATCGGATCGAGGCCATTCTAGAGGCGAAGCGCGGTGAGCGCCACCGACTTTGGCACTGCCGGAGGTTTCTGGGCGATGTCAGGTTTTTGGTCATTGTCCGGGCGTGGGTTCCCAATGATGCTCGTTGCTTTTCTCTCCTTTCTGGTTGTGGTGCTGCTGGTGATCAGCCTGACCGGGCCGCCCGGGCTGACTTCCGGCAGCAGGTAGTTGCCGCCCCCGTAACAGGAGATGGCCCTATGCTATCCACCCGCCTCATCCAGATGATTGAAGCTCACGCCGAGCAGCTCACCCAAGGCCTCGTCCAACAGTTGAAGTCGCACTCGCGCACCGCCTCCTACAAGCGTTTCTCCGACACCGAGATTCACAACCGCACCTACACCGTGTACAAGAACCTCGGCGCCTGGACGGTGGGCAAGCCCGAGGGAGAAATCCGGTGCACCTACGAAGCACTTGGACTGGATCGCTTCGAGGAGGGCATCCCGCTGCACGAGGTGATCTACGCACTGATCATCACCAAGAATCACCTGCTGAATTACGTGCGCACGCAGGGGCTGGGCGCCACGGCGCTGGAGATTTACGGCGAACAGGAGCTAGCCAACAAGGTCAACCAGTTTTACGACAACGCCATCTACTACACGGTGGTGGGCTACGAACGTGCCCTGCGGGTCAGCCGGGAGCGCACGGCCGAGCGGCTTGCCGAAGAATGGGCAGAGTGACAGCCGCGACCTTCCGGTGGATGAAACGGGGTGGGCTTCTCCGGGTGGCCAGCGGGCGAGGAGGAGTAGCGATGTGTGCCGCACCCGATG
>JAKZXP010000324.1:0-25410 GCA_047514915.1 Terriglobia bacterium | reverse complement strand
GATGGCGACGATCACCCCGCAGGGCACCCGGACAGTAAAGCCGAACTTGCCCCGGACGCCCGCCTGCGAATCGAGCGGCAGAGTCTCGCCTCGGAGTTGCGCGCCCTCGTAGGCGGAGAGGCGCATGAGGTCCGGCATCCGGCCCACCTCGCCACGTGACTCGACCAGCGGCTTGCCCTCCTCCAGGCTGATGGTTTGTGCGAAGTCCTCGACGGAGGCCTGCAGCAAGTCGGCGGCACGGAGCATGATCTGGCTGCGCTCGTACGCCGTCAACTGAGCCATCGCCGCTGCCCCTTTTTCCGCCGCCGCCAAGGCCTGATCAATCTGCTGGGAAGTCGCATCGGGAACACGGTCAACGACCTGCCCCGAATAGGGCGCCTTCACGGACAACATCTGGGGCGAGTCTACCCACTTGCCGGCAATGTACATTTTCATGATTTATCTGGTCTCCGTATTTATCTGGCCTCCGTGCTGTTCCCTCTGAGTCCCTGCCACTCTGGCGACAGGTGGCGACAGTTGGCGAGTCAATACATTAGCATGCCCCCACAAACGTTGAACCCCTGTCCAGTAATGGCCACCGACTCGTCGCTGGCCAGGAGGACGGCCAGCGGAACCATTTCGTCGGGTTCCAAGCGGCGGCCAATGGGGGTCACGCGTGACTCCAGCTCTTCCACGCTCAGGCCGAGGCGGTCCGCATCGTAGAAGGTCGTTCATCACGGTGCGCACAGGCCCGGGACAAATGGCGTTCACCGTGATGCCCTCGCTGGCCACCTCCAGGGCGAGCACTCGCGTCATGCCCAACAGCCCGTGCTTGGAAGCTGTATACGCCACTCCATGGAGAGAGGGCATCTTCGAGGCTATCGAGGCCACGTTGATGATCCGGCCTCTCTTTTTCTTCAGCAGAATGGGTAGCACCGCCTTCGACAACAGGTACGGCGCGGTGAGGTTGAGCGCCAGGGTGCGATGCCAGAAGTCGTCGTTGAACTCGACCATGGGCCGGGGATCGGCGCTGCTGCCCACCCCGGCGTTGTTGACCAGAATGTCGATGGTTCCAAACTCCGCTTGAGTCTGTTCGACGATCCGCTGGGGCGCCTCGGCCTGGGCAAGGTCGGCGGGAATCGCAATTGCTTTGCCCCCCATTCCCCGGATCCGCTCCACCAGAGACTTCAAGGCGCTCTCGGTGCGCGCTGTCACCGTAACAGCCGCCCCTTCGCAAGCGAAGCCGAAGGCAATCGCCTGACCGATGCCACGGCTGGCTCCGGTGACTACCGCTACGCGGCTTTCCAGCTTTCGCGCTGGCATAAAAGTATGTTTCGAACCGCGGCGTACTATACTGTATCCCCATTTTGCTGGCAAGAGGACGGGGGTTGTTTGCAGAGCGGAGCAACGTCTTAGGAGGAGGAGCCGATGCAGACGGTTGGATTCATCGGTCTGGGGCGCATGGGCCGCCCGATGGCCAAGAACTTGCTTAAGAAAGGATTCTCCCTGGTGGTGCACAGCCGCAGCCGGCCACCCGTAGAGGACCTTGTGGCGGCGGGAGCCAAGGCGGCCGGCAGCCCGGCCGAGGTGGCGCGGCAGTGCGAGGTGCTCATCACCATGCTGCCCGACTCCTCCGACGTCACTCTGGTGCTGTCCGGGCCACAGGGCGTGTTTGAAGGTCTGCGGCCCGGCGCGGTGATCGTGGACATGAGTACGATTTCATCCGTGGTCGCGCGACAACTGGCCGAGCAGGCAGCGGCACGCGGCGCCAGCATGCTGGACGCACCGGTCAGCGGCGGCGAGATCGGAGCCATCAATGCCACCCTGGTCACTATGGTAGGCGGCGACCCCGCTGTGCTGGAACGAGTGCGCCCCATCTTTGCTGCCATGGGGAATCCAGAGCGGATAGTTCACATTGGCCCATCCGGGGCGGGGCAATTGTGCAAGACCTGCAACCAACTGGTCATCGGTGGAACCCTGTCGGCCGTAGGCGAGGCTTTTGCCCTGGCGCGCAAAGCTGGAGTGGACGCGGCAAAAGTGCGAGAGGCCCTGCTGGGCGGATTTGCCTCCAGCCGGGTGCTGGAAGTTCATGGTGAACGTATTCTTCAGCGCAACTATGTCCCCGGCTTTGAGGCGCGGATGTACCAGAAGGACATGCGAATCGTTACGGAGACCGCGCTTTTCTATGACGTTCCCGTACCTGTCTCCGCCATTGTGCAACAGCTGGTCAATGCGCTGATGGCCGCCGGCCGGGAGAAGGAAGACTATTCGACGCTGGGGACGATGGCGATGGCAATGGCCGGCGTGGATTCGGGCGTGGATTCGTAAGATAGATTCGTAAGAGCGAAGCTAAGCCAGTCCGCCATCCGCACAGGGCGGGAGGCCTGGGCACCACAGTTCCCTTGCAGCAGACACAAGGCTTACATTCAGCAGGCGGATCTCATCCGAGACCCCAGGGAAAATCCATGGCGGGGGAGAAAGGGGGACTCTATTGAAGAGCAAGCCCAACGCGGCGCGCTTGTATAGCGCAAGCTGCGTAGCGCTGATTGTCACCGCCATGGCGTTCGGCGTTCGCGGCGCCATCATGAGCGAGCTGGGCCAGGAATTTCACCTGAGCGGCACGCAGTTGGGATGGATCGCCGGCGCCGCCTTCTGGGGCACCATGTTGTCGCTGTTCTTATCCGGCCCCCTGTGTGACGTGCTGGGGATGGGCCGGCTGATGGCGGGGGCCTGGCTCGGCCACGCCCTGGGCACGGTGCTGACCATCTTCTCGGTCGGATTCTGGTCTCTGGTTTTCTCTACGCTTCTGATCGGTATCGCCAACGGCCTGGTGGAAGGAGCGACCAATCCTCTGGTGGCAACCCTCTATCCGGAGGAGAAGACCAAGAAGCTGAATCAGTACCACGCATGGTGGCCCGGCGGAATCGTCATTGGCGGCCTGGTCGCCTACCTGCTGCAGCGCCTGGGCGCCGGCTGGCAAATCCAGACAGCCATCCTGCTGGTGCCCACTGTAATCTACGGGCTCATGTTTTTCCGCCAGCCATTCCCCGCGACCGAGCGCGTGGCCTCGGGGATCTCGACCCGCAAAATGTTTGCCGAGTGCGTTCGGCCGCTGTTCCTGTTCATGATCTTGTGCATGGTTCTGGCCGCCGCTACGGAAACTGGCACCAACCAGTGGATCGCGCTGTTGCTGGAAAACTCCGGCGTTCCCGGCATCTTGGTCCTGGTGTGGGTGAGTAGCATCATGATGGTGGGCCGGCTGGTCGTCGGCCCGATGGTGCGGCTGCTAACCACCCCCGGGCTGCTTCTGTTCGCAACGGTGTTCGCGGCTATCGGGCTTTATGCGATGAGTTACGCGCGCGGCCTGACGTCGTTGGCCGCGGCGGCCATTTTCGCTTTGGGAGTCTGCTATTTCTGGCCGACGCTGCTGGGCTTTGTCTCGGAACGTTTGCCCGTCTCGGGCGCTTTGGGCCTTGCGTTCATCGGCGGTGCTGGCATGGCCTCCGCCGGCGTGGCCCTCCCCTCGGTCGGCCGCATCTATGACCAACAACTCGCCGGCGCCCTGCCGCTCGGGACAACGGTGGAAATGCTGCGAGATGCGGCTGCGGGCACGGCCGAGGCGGCCCACTGGACGACGGTGCAGCTTGCGGCCGGCTCGGCCACATTGCGACATCTGGTGGCCCTGCCTGCCCTACTGGCCCTCGCTTTTGCGTTGTTAGTGCTGCAGCAACGGGGCAAAGGAGCCGTCAAGCTAGAAGATGCCGAAGCGCTGGGCGAGGAGGCCTGATAGACGATCGAGCCCGGCTACTGCCACGCACTGAAAACCCCCCGTAGTTGCAACTCTAAGACGTGCTCCGCGAGATTGATTACGACGGGTGGGCTGCAGTGGAGGCGGATAGGTACCCGGCTCCCTCCGCTAAGCTGGCAGAAGGCTACTTCAGAAACTCACTACGCGGTCGTGTTCCGCAACCAGCTGGGCGTAACGTTTAGGATCCATCCAAGAGGCATTGATCCCCTGGAAATCTTCTTCGGAGACCCCACGGGCCTTCCCGCAAAGTCTTCAAACATATACGGGAATCTTGTTGCCCACAGCAAAGGCGAACAGCTCTTTCAGCGGCGGCAGCCCAACCGGCACGATGCTGTCGCGCACCGCGGATTTCATGACAATCACGCCATCGCCCACCAGAGCAATGGCAACCTCATGCCCGGCCTCCTTGGCCCCCTTGGCCCCCTTGGCAACAACGAAGACCAATCCTGCTTTGGTCGGATCTTCCACGCCATGGATACCCGTGACCAGAGTCTTAGGCATTGTAAACCTCCCACGGAGAACAGTGATCGAAACCCCGCTGGCAACCTAGCACCGAATTAATGCAACGGCAACCGCAATCTCATCGGAGCCCCGGGCCCGGGGCAGACTTGGCGAATCATGCCTTGCCGTAACGTCATGGCCCTACCGTAACCTAGTAGAGGGCGAGGGCCCGGCCGGGCGAGCCGTGAGCGTCGCGAACCTTGATCGCGGCAAATAGCAGATACGCTTTCCCAGGAAGCTGTTCAAGATTGGTCAGGTACTCAATGCCAGCCATGCCCTTGCTGCCTAGTGCCCAGTAGGTCATCAGCGCGCGACGGGGCTCCACGCCTCCGAGCGTGGGCGCATCAATGCCAACAGCCCGGATCCCCTTGCCGGCCAAATAGACGATGACTTCCGGCCCAGGCGCTGGCCAGCCCTCGCTACGGCCGTTGATGGGATCGTCAAGGCAGCCAGTGGCCTTCGGGTCCTTTTCCGACGGTACGCAACGCTGGCTGTGACCGGTCTGAAAGACCACGATCTCGCCCGGTTGCAGCGCCCCATTCTTTTTCTCATACTCTGCCACATGGGCGGACTGGATTTCGGGCGCCGCAGGCCACTTGCTGCGGTCCGTGGAGCCGGCCAGTCCTCGCACATCAATGACCCGAAGCCACCCGCTGGTCTGCGAGACAGGCACCTTTTCCACGGTCACCTCACTTGTGCCGCGAGGACCAAACTGTTTTTCGTATTCGGCCAGCCAGCGTTGCACCTCGGGCGAGTAACTGCTGTTGGAGAAGCCGGGGGGCGGTAAAGAGTAGACCGGCGGAACAAGATGAGTGCCGGTGTGGGCGTCCATGATGTGCACCATGTGGGAGGCCTCCGTTTTCGGATCATAGGCATGCCGCACCGTCAGGAGGCGCTGGCGATGATTGCCGAATCCGGTTCCGGGCCACCACAGGGGCAGGTTGTCGGCAAACATCACCGAAAGATCCACGACCCTCTTCTTGCGGGCTGACTCAATCAACTGCCCCGCCAGGGGCGAGCCGATGACCGCCAAGGCGCGCGCCTCGGTGGCCATGGCGCCCACGTATTTCGGAGAGAGCACGCCGTACAAGGCTCCTGTCGGCGGCAGTTGTCCGAACCCAGTTCCCCCTTCGGTCCAGATCATTCCATACTTCAGCCCGGCCGTATGCGTTGGGTCGGCATAATCGGGAATCGGACCCATGCTCGGGCTGTCGGTGGCCGCCGCCATCACGCCCCGCTTGGCCACATATTCCATGGCCTCGGGAGTGGGGTCAGGCCAGGCGGGCGTACGCCCTTCCAGCGGATCGGCGATAAACCGCCTGCCCTCGGGCAGGGGAAGGTAGTAGGCATCGCTATATCCGCTGGCGAAGATCACCACGTCGCCTGGTCCCAGCGGCCGGTGCTTTTTCTCCCATGCCTGGATGTCGCTGGTTTGGATCAGGGGGCTGTGCCCCTTGGCTGCGCGGTCCCGCAGGTGGGCAACGTTGATCACACAGGCCTCTCCGACAAACTGCCAGGGTGGGACGCTTTCCGCGAACAGGAGACCAGCCGGCCCGGCGTTGGGGAGGCCGGAACCAGGCATGGGAATCGAGTGCGGCGGCGTGTCGAGTTGCGTGCCGACATTCCCCTCGAGGAGCAAAACGTCGCTGTTGTAGGGGCTTTTGGGGCCAATACGAAGGTAATGGGACATCTGGAAAAGTGGCCAATCGTTCTTAGGCCAGGTGCCCGGGAAGTCTGCCGCCACCAGAAGCGTAAGATCGACGAGGCCGGAGTTTGCTGGTGGTGGCGTGGTGCGCGCGGTCGTAACAAGAAGCACCGCCAGGGCGACGAGCGCGACAATAAACGGACGTTGGGACATTGCTTGCAGGCTCTCCTTCCAATGGATTCGTGTCCGGAACTTCGGTGCCCTCCTGCGGTGGCAAGCAGCGGCAGTTTCGCCCGATGGCCATCACTCCGGCGTCTTCATCGCCGCATAAGAACCGCAAGAACTCGCCCGGTGACTCGATGCGTCAGCGAGGATCGATCGAGCCAACCTCGATGGTTCCACCCTTCAGCGTTCCCGTAACCTTTACCTCAATCTCCTTCTCATCCTTCTTAGTGCCCTTCAACAGTTCCAGCGCTTCCTTGTTCCCGGACTCGTCAAACTTCAGGAACTTACCGTTCCGCTGCACCAGTCCGAACCCCGTCTTGGCGCAACCGACCATGCAACTGACTGGATGTGCGCTCACATCCTGGCCTTTGCACGCCACATCGCTGAGCCATCCCTCCCAGGTCTCCGCAACGGCCGGTGAGGCGATCAGGCACCCCATTGCCAGAATGGCAGCGCACCTTCTGACGATCTGTAATATCGTGCAACGCATAAACCCTCTTAAGTGCCAGACTAGGCTCCCAGAGCCACCCAGACTGTAAATAGAGACTGTAAATAGAAAGCACGGACCGGTCAAGCTCGAACCTGCTGATCGCCCTTGCCTGTCGGTCCGCGGCAAGCTCAGTTCCAGGATGCCAGTTCCAGGATGCCAGTTCCAAGATGATCGCAACGCCGCCTTGCCAAGGTTCGAGGCGGCCAACTCGACTCGTGAGGGAGCGAAGAGGTGTTGCCCGCCCAGGCGAATTGGTCTAGTCTAAGCGACGGTGATGTCGGTAGCTTTTGTGCCCTAACCCGACTCTTGCTCGCACCGGGGAAAGGAGCATAGCTCATGGTGCAGCGAACGCTATTTCTGGTTGGCATTTTCTGTCTGGTGACCTTCTGTTTGGTGACTGGCGCTTGCTCTCCCAGCGGTCCTGCCCGCGGCTCACCGGAGTGGCTGCACCAGGCGGCCCGGGACACCTTCGCTGCCGGCGACCTGGAGAAGACGGTCGAGCACCTGGAGAAGCTGGAACGAAGCGAGGGCAGCCCCTACGTGCCAAGTGCGCGCGTTTGGCGAACCATCCTGACGGCCGGACTCGCCCACGGCCACCTGGAAATAGCGGAAGCCTACTCTGCTGGCTCGAAGCGTGCCGGTGCCAACAAGACCGCCTTTCTGCGGCAAAAAACGGAGCACTTGAAGGAAGCCGGCAGGCACGCCTTCTACATGCTGGAATCCTCCGAGGCGTTCCTCAAGGATTCTTCCGAGCAGCCGGTGGTGGTGGAGTTTCCCTTCCCCAGAGGCAGTGCCGCCCCAGTGCCTGAACTGAACCGCGTCTATGACGGGTTGGACCTGGGAGTGGAGCAACGCAGGCCAGTCGAGGTCAAAACGCTGGATCGTGGAGTGGTGCGAGCGGTCAGCACTGTGTTGACCTCGGCCGATGATACTGCCGGAGCCCAGAAAGCGTTGCAATCGGGCCGCGTCGAAGTGCCTCCGGCGCGTTTCCTGCTGGCTATGGCCACCATGATGGAAAAGTTATCTCCCATCTTTGATCGCACAGGGCTGGGTGAGCCGAGCGTTCTGGAGGTGGTGCGGAAGCGTGCCATCAAGGCCACCGAGCAGGTGCTGGCGCTCGAGCCTGATGAGGAAACCACAACGGCGGCCAAGGAGCTACAGGCCGACTTGGAAAAGGCCCTCAAGGCGATGCCCCGCAGGATGGTCGCCACGCCCCGTTAGCCAAGCCCAGCACCCGTTAGCCAAGCCCAGCAACGGCTAGGCGGGTCCCGCCAAACGGCGAATCATTTCCAGGATCTGCTCTCGCTCCTCAGGCGAGAGTACCGGCAGGTGGCGCCGCATCTCCTCCAGGAACTCCTGCTCGCTGGGTTCTGCGTTGCCGGAAGGGGCGTTGGCCCCCAAGAACATGTCCACCAGTTGCGTTTCCAGGGCCCGCGCAATCCGGGAGAGGGTTTCGATGCTGGGAACCGTGTGCCCGTTTTCTACGCGCGAGATGTAACAGCGCATCAGCCCCGTCCGCTTCTCCAGGTCTCCCTGGGAGAGGCTGCGCTTCTGGCGAAGGTTGCGGATTGCGATGCCGATATTCATCGCGCAATTTGAGCTTGGCAGAATATAGCGCAGCCCCGTCCCGCAGCCAAGCGGGAAATTTTTTCTTCGCCCTTCGGACCGTTCCCGTAAGCCTCGTCAATACCCCTCGTCAATACGGAGGTCAGGTCTTGGCAACGGATGGGGTGGCAGGATTCAGGACCAAGCTGTAGGAACAAAGCTACAGACGGCGCGCCAGGCGATCCGCGCAGATCCACCCGGGCTGCGGTAGAATCACGGTGACGAATGGAGGGAACTGTTTGTCGGGCGCCGACCGAGGGGAGGGAACCGACCGCCAACTGCTGCTAGGTCCCGCTGGCGTCGGAAAAAGCCACCGGCTTCGCGAAAGATTTGTCGAAGCGATGCAGGCCGGGGGCGCGGCCGAAACGCTGCTGCTGGTGCCCACCGCCAGCTACCGCGATCACACCCGCAATTTGGTGCTGCGCGAAGGAGGCCTTCGAGGCTTTTCGGACGCAGCGGTCTGCACCTTTCACGACCTGCTGGAGCGCCTGTTTTCAGAAAGCCGTTGTGGTGCACCGGGAGATTCACTGCTGGCGGGGGGAAGCGACAGCGGATCACCCGCAGAGTTGAGCGCCGCGCGCCGGGAGCTGCTGCTCCGCCGCCTGCTTCGGGAGCTGCCGCTGCCTTACTTGGATGCGGTGCGGGATTTCCCTGGCTTTCGTACAGCGCTGGGAGATGCGCTGGAAGAGGCGCGTCGCGCCGGAGTGGAGCCAGACACACTGGAAGCTGTATTGCGCAAGGCTGCACCCTCAGCGCGCCATCATGCCTTTCAGCAACTTTTTCGGGCCTACCTTGCCGCTCTGCGCCAGGCCGGCGTTGATGCGACCCAGCGCCTCTCCCCTGCTTTGGAAAGTCTTGCCGGGGGCGCCCTGCCCCTCAGACTCCTCCTGTTAGATGGATTTGCCGACTTCACCGCAGAGCAGCGGGCCCTGTTGATGGCCTTGTTGCCCCATGCGCCCGTGGCCGTCGTAACGCTGACGCTGGACCCGCAGAAACGCGATCTCTTTTACCAGGCGGAGCGTTCCCGCGCCTGGCTGAAATCGCTTGGCTTTCGCGAGCTGTGGATCGACGCCAACCACCGACCGCGGGCCGGATCGCTGGCTGCGGTCGAACTCGGGCTGCGCGAGGGTCAAGCTGAGGCCCCGGCGCCGCTGTGGGCGCAGGAAGGCGCGCTTTCGCTTTGGGCAGCTGCAGACCGCCGGAATGAGGCCGAGCTCATCGGGCGTGAGATTCTGCGCCTGGGACGCAGCGGCTTCCGCTACCGCGAAATCGGCATTATTGCCCGGCGCCCCGGCGAATACTTACCCCTGTTACGCGGCGTATTCCGTCACCTGGGGATTCCGCTGCGGGCCTTTGTTCCTGTCTCTCCGGCCGACACGGCCGCCGGGCGCCACCTACGACTCTGCCTGGATTTGTTTCAGCCCGGCAGCCGCCCGCAATCGGTATTTCATTGGCTGAAATCACCTTACAGCCCTCTGCGCAGCCGAAAGCTGGTGGAAAAATTTGAGTACCGCGCCATTGCGCGGCTAGCCGAAGTCCGCGAGGGCCGTTGGGACAACTGCGTCACCCAGGGAACCCGGCTGGCCGATATTCTGGAGAGGCTGGCGGCGTTTACATCGGAGCTGGCCAGGCTTGATGATGCCAGCGAGCTGGCTGCCTGGACGTTGCGTCTCTGGCGCGAGTTCACACTCCTGGGGGAAATTCCCGACCGGCTGCGCCCGGAGCGTGCGTTGGAATTGAGGGCCGAGGCCGTTGCGTTTCGGCGGATAGAGTCGCTGCTGGGCGAAATCTCGGTCGCCGCTCAGGCGGAACATGCCGGCCCGATGAGCTTTCCCGAATTCCGCGAGCTGCTGTTGTTACTGCTGGCAAGGGACCAGTTCTCGGTCCGCGACCGCCGCCAGGACGCCGTGACCCTGATGAACCCTTTTGAAGCCCGCCAGTGGGAACTGGGCGCGGTGTTCATCGTCGGGCTGGTGGAGAACGAGTTCCCGGCGCCGATTCGTGATCCGCTCTTTCTGGATGACGACGACCGGAAGGCGCTGGAGAAGACCGGTGGGCTTGCTCTACCCACCACCGCCCACCGGCGCCTGGAAGAGCGCCTGCTGTTCTACGTCGCTGCCACCCGGCCGCGAGACCGCCTGTATTTCACTTACCCGCTGTCGGATGCCGACGGAACTCCACAGCTTCGCTCGTCTCTTCTGCGCGGGTTGAGGCCGTTGCTCGAATCTCCGGCGTACCGCAACCTACAGTGGCACCGTTCGGCAATCGCCTGCCCGGCCGAGCTGGCCACCGGCACGGACGACTTGTTGGCCCTGACCCACCTGGAACTGGGAGCGCGAGCGTCCCGGCCCGAAGCCCGGCCCGAAACCCGGCCTGAAGCCCGGCCTGAAGCCCGGACTGAAGCCCGGACTGAAGCAATGAGCCGCGCTCTTGCTTTGTATGAAGAGTTGCGCCCGCTCGGAGCCACCCGCCGCGCCGCCTCCGCCCTAGCCCCCAGACCCGGCAGATTGCAGCTGGAAGCGGTGCGGACGCGGCTACGCGAGCGCGCTACCCTGTTCAGCGCCTCTGGCTTCCGTACCTTTGCCGAGTGCGCCTTCAAGTACTTCGCCCAGGAGTCGCTCAAGCTTCAGGGCCCCGCCGTTCCAAAGGAAATTGACCCTCAGCTGGCCGGCAAGATCGCCCACGCCACCATCGAGGCTTGGGAACGGGGTGGCCGCAGCCGGCCCATCGACGAAGTGTTAGAGGAGTGTTTCCGCAAGAAGACCAGGGACATCCCCCCCAGTCACCTTGCTGCCAAGGAGCGCGAGGAGCTGCGCCGGTGCCTCGAGCGCTTCGCCGCGTTCGAGCAGCAGCACGGCGACAGGTACCGCACCGCGATACGCCCGGAGTACATTGAGCTGAAATTCGGCTACGCGGACGGCGCGCCGGCACTGGAAGTGACGCTCGCAGACCACACGATCATTCGCGTCCTCGGGCGGCTGGATCGGGTGGAGGTAGTCCCTGCCGGGGACAAAAAGCTGGGCCTTGTCGTAGATTTCAAGTACAACGCAAAGGCTTTCAAGAAAGAAAGCTGGGACCAGATCCAGGAAGGGTTGGAGCTCCAATTCCCCGTTTACCTGCTGGCACTTCAGGAGCGATTCGGCCTGGTGCCCGCCGGCGCGGAACTCTACCCGCTGAAAACCGAGACTCTCTCCCGGCGTGGCATCTACGATTCCGCCCTCCTGGACCAGATCTTCCAGCAGCCCCCTCCGGCCAAAGCCATTTGCCTGGACCCGCCACAGTTCCGGGAAATGATGGAGCAAGGCCGCCAATGGATGAAGCAACACGCGGAGAGAATCCGCGATGGAGAGATCGCCGTTTTTCCGAAGTTTCCCGAGCGCTGTAAGAACTGCGCCTTTTTCGACGTCTGCCGGGTAAAGCAATGGGAGTTTCCGGGACAACGCGCGCGGGCATGGACTCGCTGACCGGGTCGCAGCTCGCTGCCATCACCAGCGACGCCTGGCGTCTCTGCGTGCAGGCCGGGCCGGGCTCAGGCAAGACGCGCGTGCTGGTGGGACGAATCGCCCACAGAGTGCTCGACGGCCGGTTGGACTTGGCCCGCACGCTCGCCATCACCTTTACGGAAAACGCTGCTGCTGAGGTGAAGGGCCGCCTCGCCGAACTGTTAGAACGGCTGGGCCTGGAGGAGGAGCGCCGGCGCCTGGAGCGGGCCTACATCTCCACCATCCACGGCTTCTGCGCGCGGCTCCTCCGGGAACACGCCATTGAGGCTGGTGTGGATCCCCGCTTTCAGGTGCTGGACGAGATCCGCTCGGCAGTCCTGAAGCAGGCCACACTCGACAGCGTTTTGGAGGAGTGCCGCCGGAGCAGGCCAGAACAATTTCTGGAATTTGTCCGCCACTTCAAGAAAGACAAGTACGACCGTCTGGTCTTGCACGTCTATGACACGATCCGCCGGCACGGGGGCGACCCGCAGGACAAGGCCAGCTTGCTTTCTTCGGATTTCCCGCTGACCGAGGAGGACACTGAGGCGGAGCATCGCGCCTCCCACCAGCGCGAGAGGGTGGCCGATTTGTTAGGCGAACTGCACCGCGCCTACAACCAGCGCAAGCGGCGTCTTTCCGCCCTGGATTTCGAAGATCTGGAACAGTCGACGCGTCGCATGCTGGGCGCCTGGCCCGATGTGGCCGGGCGGGTTAGCAGGCGCTTTCAGGAAATTCTGGTGGATGAGTATCAGGACACCAGCCCGGTACAGAGCGAGATCATCCAGTCCGTGGCTCTCCACTGCCGGCTGTTCGTGGTCGGCGACCCGGCCCAGTCCATCTATGGCTTCCGCAACGCCGATCCGGCTGGGTTCGAAGCGGCCTGGAAGGAGGCGAGGGGATTCAAAGGCCAGGTGGACCTGCGAGATGATTTCCGCAGCCGTCCCGAGATCATTCATGCCGTAAACCGCCATTTCGAGGAAAGGTTTCGCAGCGCCAGCACGCCCTTTGTGACGCTCGCGGTAGGCTCCCCGTTTGCGCCAAAGCAGCAGCCCTCGGTGGAAATCCTGCTGGTGGGCGTCGAACGCGGCAAGAAGCCCGACATCCAGCCCCTCGAGGCCCGGCACCTGGCGCGGCGCATTCGCCAGTTGATCGATTCCGAGTCACTGCGCATCACCAACCGGAAACGCGACGACTATGGCCGGCCACTAGGCTACGGTGATGTGGCGATGCTGTTTCGCAGCGCTACCGACATCAAGACCTACGAGCGTGCCCTGGAAGATGCGGGAATCCGCTATTTCTCCGAAACGGGCCGCGGCTTCTACGAAGCCCGCGAAGTGCGCGATGTGGTGAGTTTCCTGCGGGTGCTTGACAATTCCCGCCATGAAATTGCTCTGGCGGCCACCCTGCGCTCGCCTATGTTTGGGTTGAGTGACGATGCGCTCTATCTGCTTGCCGAGCACGCCCACGCGCGGGAGGGGCAGGTTCTGGCTGACATCGTTCTTGCTGACATCTTGGAGGAGACCGATTCGCTCACCAACCTGCCCGCCCTCGCCAACCTGCCCGCCCTCGCCAACCTGCCGGCCCTCGCCAACCTGCCGGCCGAAGATGCCGAGCGCCTGCGCGAGTTTCGAAACCTGCTGGAGCGGTTGCGCGGCGAGGGCCCCTGGCGCCCCCTGGCCGAACTGGTGCGCAACATTGTCCAAGCCACCAGCTACGACACCACGCTGTTGCTCGAACCCAATGGGCGCCGCAAGGTGGCCAACCTGAAGAAACTTTCTGCGGTGGCGGAGGCGCTGGAAAAGGCCGGTTTCGGTTCGCTCCAAGAATTCTCAGAGGCAGTGGACCGCTTCCATGTCGAAGGCGTTCGCGAAGGGGAAGCGCAACTGGATTCGGCTGCCGAGAATGCCGTTCGCCTGATGACCATGCACGCTGCCAAGGGGCTGGAATTCCCCCTGGTGGTACTGCCAGATTTGACCCGACGACCGCCCCCGCGGAGCAGCGCACTGGAGTTCTTGCCAGGACTCGGTCTGGGCGTGAAGCTTGACCAGGGAGCCGAGACTGTGAAATCGCCTGGCCTGGAGAGGATCGAGAAGGAGTTGGAACGCCGCGAGCAGGCGGAAAGAAATCGGGTTTTCTACGTTGCCGTGACCCGCGCCCAGGAACACCTGATCTTGAGCGGCTGCTTGAACAAGACGCGAAAGGGCTTCCAGCTGGGACATGCCCTGAAACAGATTTGCGACAGTTACGGGATTGCTAAGGATCGCGTTGAAGTGGATAGCCAATGGCACACACTTCCTGTGGACGGCAAGCCCGAGGGGTTCTCCGTGGCACTGCTGGCTACTGACGAAGAACTTGGAGCAGCATCTCAACAAGAGCTGACCATTGCGGAGCGCTACCGCATGGCTCTCGCTGCCGGCAGCCCGCTGGACATACCACTGGATCGGGAAGCGGAAGCCGACGCCCGCCGACTGGTCAAGAAGGCGCTCGCCGCGCCGCCGCAAGCCGAGCGCAGCGATTTTCTCGCCGCCGTCACCGATGTCGTAGAATTCCACCGCTGCCCGCGCCGCTATTACTTGAGCCGCTATCTGGGATACGGGCCGGGATACGGGCTAGGATACGAGAGTGCTGCCAGAGGCGGTCTTCCCGATCCAGCGCCAGGCGCGGAGGCACGCGATGAAGCTGCGGAGCGCATGGACGACGAGTTTCCGCGTACGGAAGTTGGGCGGGCGGTCCACCGTGTGCTGGCCCTCGGTTCGGGCGCGCTGGCCCCTCTGCCTTCGTCGCTGCGGGCCGAAGCTGAGCGCCTGGCACAGCGTTTCCGGCAAAGCGCATACGGGCAGCGCACCATGGCGGCGGGTGATGTCCGGCGCGAGTTGCCGGTGATGGCGGCTGGGATCGTTTCTCAGGAACCGAGGCCTCAGAAACCCAGGCCTCAGAAACCGGGGCCCCAGGAACCGGGCGGTTTCCTGCGGGGCACGCTGGACCTGCTCACCTTCGCCAACGGGCGCCCCGACCTGCTCCTGGACTACAAGACGAACGACATCTCTGCCGACCAGGTGGAAATCGAGGCGGCCCACTACCGGGTCCAAATGCTCCTCTACGCTCTGCTGGTGGAAGCCGCCTTCGGCGACTTGCCTCGCGAAGCGGTCCTGTTTTTCCTGGCGCCCGGGGTAGCGCATCGCGTAGAACTGACGCCTGAAGCGCTCGAGGAAGCGCGCCGGTTGGTGGGGGAGCTTTTCGCCGCGCAGCGGGAGGCCCATTTCCCGCCGGAGGTAGCAGCACATTGCTCTCATTGCGCCTTTTCCGGCACCTTGTGCCTAGCTCCCACGCGAGCCACTGCAGCCGGGACGGGTGTAGGCATCTCTCTGCCCTCCTAGCGCTTCTCTGGCGTGGATTGTCTCTTTGATTCGACGGTTTTCCCGGAGAAGGACTCGTGCAGGGCCTTGCTCCCGCCGCCTAGCGACCATGGCCTTCTCCCTGTTAGACTGGCTGTTAGACTGGCGCGTCGTCCTGCGGCCCCTCGAGAATCGGGCGGCAGATTGCAGCGTGGCAAGCATGAGAATTCCCGCGGTGTGAGGACGGGTTGTTGGCTCGACAGAACAGGAGGTAGTTATGCCGGACGTGGAACAGATTGCGAAGACTATGCTCGCAGAGATCGAGCGTCTCTTAGACACCAAGAAAGTGGTAGGCGAGCCCATTATAGCCGGTGAGAACACGCTGATTCCCTTGGTCAGTCTTGGCTTCGGCCTGGGCGCGGGAAGCGGCCAGGGAAAAGAAGCCGAAAAGCGGGAGGGCGGCGGCGGCGCGGCGGGCGCCGGAGGTGGGATCAAGCCCGTGGCCGTCATTGTAATCACCAAGGAAGGCGTGCGCGTGGAGCCGATCAAGCGCCGCGCCTCTCCGGTGCTGGAGAAGCTGGTCGAGACCATCGGCAAGGCCACCCAGAAGCGATCCAAAGAGACCTCCGAATAGAAGGGAGGGCTCCCATGTTCCTCTGGGCTTTCGTAGGCCTGCTGGGTGTGGTTTTGCTGTTGGCCATCCCAGTGGATCTTGTCTTCCGGATTCAGCGGCGCGAATCATTCCGCGCCGAGGTTTTCGTAGGGTGGATGTACGGCCTGCTCCGGTTCCGGATGCCTTCCCGGCGGCCACGGCTGCCGCGGCCGCCCAAGAAGCGTCTAGCCCGGGCTCGCTTTGCTCGCCGTGTGATGGTTACCTTTCGCAGCTCTGCCTTCCGACATCGCTCGTTGCGGTTTGGCGGAGACCTTCTGAAGTCGGTGCGTGTCCGCGCTTGCGACCTGCGACTCCGAATAGGGATGGATGATCCGGCAGAGACCGGATACCTGTGGGCCATTGCAGGACCCTTGACCGGCCTTCTGACAGTCAGCCCCAGGGTGACTATCAGACTGGACCCCACCTTTACGGACGAATGTTTTGAAGCCGATGCTCGGGGGACGATCCGGTTAATCCCGATCCAGCTCGCTTACCTCAGCGTCCTTTTCCTGCTATCACCCGCCACTTTGGGTGCGGCGTGGATGCTGGTTCGGTCGAGGCGAAAATGAGCGGCCTGCACGCCGGTCGAGCCGTAACCGTCTCAGGGGTAACCATTATCCCCATCGAGAAGGTCTACTCCGGCAGGCATGAGCTGCGCTCCCGGATTTGGACCTGGGGCTTCAAGGAACCGATGGCAGTCGTCGTCTGCGATGCAAGTGGCCGGAGAGCCCTCGACTGCCTTGGAGGCGAACTACCGCTAAGCGAGCTGATGCGGGAGGTCCCTGAGCTGGAAGCCAGCATAGCGCAACACACCGCTCGCTAACACACCGGTCGCCAACACACCGCTCGCCAACACGCCAGTCGCTAATGGTGGCACGTGTTCTTCGACCGCTGCTCAATTTCTATCTAGCAGGGTGCTGAAAAACTCGGGAAACCGCTCGCTAATGGTCGCGGCTCTGAATCAGCTCGACTGATTCCCCAGTGGTTACCGAGCCGCGCGCGTAAGCAAGCGGTCCACAGAATCAGTTTTTCAGCACCCTGCTAGGGCTATGACACCCCTCTGCCAATGGCAAACAAAGACAGAAGCTTGTGCGCTCACCGCTGGTCCCGGCGTTCCAATCAAGAAACCCGCACGCTAAAGAATCCTCACCCGGCTGGACGCAGATGGGTTTAATATTTGTGCTGATGTTGTTTCTGCTCTTGTTGCTCTTCTGCTCCTCTGCCCTGGCGTCGGATGACCAACTGCCGTCGGACCTGGCGTCAGACAAGGCGTCAGACAGAGAGAAGGAGCCCACGCGGCACGAGTCCGTCATTGTGACCGGTAGCTACGAGCCAATCCCACTGGAAGACCGGGACCGCTCAGTGAGCGCGTTCGATGTCAGCGAACTGGAGTTGGTAACCAATACTCTGGCAGACCTTTTGCGGCTGGATCCGTCGCTGGATCTGCGCAGCCGCGCTCCGAACGGAGTGCAGTCGGATTTGTCGATCCGGGGGGGAACGTTCGGCCAGACGCTGATTCTGCTGGACGGGGTGCGGATCAACGACGCGCAGTCGGGGCACCACAACATGGACATCCCGGTGCCGCTGTCCGCAGTCAGCCGTCTGGAGATCCTGCGCGGGTCTGGCTCGACGCTCTATGGGTCGGACGCGGTCGGCGGGGTGTTGAACATCATCACCAAAACGCCGGAATTTTCAGAGTTCCGCCTCCGCAGCTCGGTGGGCAACTTCGGAGTGAACCAGCAGCGGGGCACGCTGTCTTTGGTCCGGGGACGGGTTGCCGAACAAATCAGTTTCTCCCGGGATTTTTCCTCCGGGTTCAGTCCCAACCGGGACTACCGCAACCTATCGATCAGCTCGACGACGGACCTGTCGTCCCGGCTGGGCGAGACCGATCTGACCCTGGCGCACAATGACCGCCCCTTCGGGGCCGACCAGTTCTACGGAAATTTCAACTCCTGGGAACGCACCAAGACCTGGTACGCCGCCGTGCGACAGCAATTAGGGCCGCGCACGGAGGCGTCGTTCGCGTTCCGCCGGCACACGGACCTGTTTGTCCTGTTCCGGGACCGCCCGGAAGTTTTCACCAACCGACACGCGGCCAGGAGCTTTCAGGTCAGCTTGCGCCGACAAGAACCCCTGCGGCAGAACATCAAGCTTCATTACGGGGTGGAGGGCTATCGCGATTCGATTGATAGCAACAACCTGGGCCAACATTCCCGCTCGCGCGGGGCCGGTTACCTGGCGCTAGACGTCCGGGCGGTGCGCCGCTTCTCCTTCACGCTGGGAGTCAGGGAGGAGGTCTACAGCTCTTCGGCCAGCCAGTTCAGCCCCACTTTCAGCACTGGGGTCTGGCTCTCGCCGCACTTCAAGCTTCGGGGAAGTGTCGGCCGCGCTTTCCGCCTTCCCTCCTATACCGACCTCTACTATCACGACCCCGCCAATCAGGGTTCACCCGACTTACGGCCGGAGAAAGCCTGGAGTTATGAGGGAGGCCTGGACTGGAACGCCGGGAGAAAATTGCGTGGGGAGGTTGTGGTGTTTCAGCGGCGGGAGCGCGACGGGATTGACTGGGTGCGGCGCTCTCCCGACGATATCTGGCGGGCGACCAATTTTCAGCGTCTCCGCTTCACCGGACTGGAAGCCTCCGTCAACACAGTTGTGGCTCGTTCCCACTGGCTTGATTTCCGCTACTCGGCCCTGCACGGTGCCCAATCGGACTTGCTCGGATTTCCTTCGCGCTATGTCTTCAACTACCCATCCCAAGCTGCGGTGGTTTCCTGGCGGGCGCTGCTGCCGCACGGACTGCTCGCCCGCACGCGGGTAGGTGCCACAAAGAGGTTCGCCCGCGATCCCTATGCTCTGTGGGACCTATATCTGGCCCGAGCCGGCGGCCGGTTCCGTCCGTTCTTGCAATTCAGCAACCTGACGAACACAGCCTACGAGGAGATTGCCGGAATTCCCATGCCCGGTCGCGGTGTCATCGTCGGAGTTGAGCTGGTGGTATTCTCCAGGGCAAAGTAAGACCCAGACCGCAAAGATACGGCCGGCCACCTCTTCTGAAACTTGCTACCCTGCTAAGAATCCGTGGCGCGCTCAGCTACTTCAGGTCGGCTTAGCGCTAGTTCAAGAAGCATTTCCTCACTGGCGCCGGACGGGCCGAAAATCAGGTTGTCGATCAATCGCGCCGGTCCAACCCATACTGCTCCTAGCGCCACGCAGCCGGGCGTGACGCGCTCGACAGGCTGCAACCGGACTGGATCGACGATGGCAAGATAATCAAGGCGGGCCCGCGGTTCTCCGGCGAAGACCTTCCGCATTTCTTCCAGCAGACTCTGTGCCTCGGTTTGTCCCGCCTCGACGAGTTCCTTGGCCCGACGGAGGCTGCTGTTGAGTACAAGCGCCGTCTGGCGGTCTTCAGGACTCATGTAGGCATGGCGCGAGCTTTTCGCCAGCCCGTCAGGGTCCCGGACGATGGGGCAGATGATCAAACGAACGCCCAGGTTTAAATCTCTCACCATATGGCGGATTACCAGTGCCTGCTGAAAATCTTTCTGGCCGAAGCAGGTGACGTCCGGACTCACGATGCGGAACAGTTTCAGGACCACGGTGACAACGCCTCGAAAATGACCGGGACGAGACGCGCCTTCAAGAGGAGCGGCGAGGGCGCCCGGTTCCACCAAGGTCTGGAATCCTTCCGGGTACATTTCCGCCGTGCTGGGGGCGAAAGTCGCGTCAACGTTGTAGGGACGGAGGAGTTCCAGGTCTTCTTCCAGATTGTGCGGATAGCGGGTGAAGTCCTCGCTGGGTCCGAACTGTGTGGGGTTCACGAACATCGAGACCACCACCGCGTCGCAGTGCCGCTTGGCCTCGCGCACCAGGCTGAAGTGGCCTTCGTGCAGCGCCCCCATAGTGGGAACGAGCGCCAGCGACTTGCCAGCGCCCCGAGTCTGGCCGACGAACTCCTGCATTTCCGTGATGGAAGTGAAAAGACGCATCGCCCTACGCCTCAGGCAACTGTGTGGGGAGCTGACCGGCTAACCAAGGTCCGCCTCAAGCGGCTTGGAGCGGGAAGCTGCGGTAAGGCCGGGTTGAACGCCTTGCGGAACCTATATTTTATTTACGTCCACTTTCTCGAACTGTTTGCGCAAGCCCGCTGGCCAGTGGTATGACTCTCGGTCGCTCGGGTAGCGGCCCACCAGGACGTCGTTGCGGAATCGCACCAACGCGTCCCGCGCCGTCTGTGTGAGATCGGCGTAAGCCCGCACAAACTTTGCTTGTGGCTGAAAACTCAAGCCCAGAAGGTCGTGAATCACCAGGACTTGGCCGTCGCACTCGGGCCCGGCGCCGATGCCGATCGTGGGAATGCGCAGCCGTCGGGTGATGATGGCCGCGAGTTCCCTCGGAATACCTTCCAGTACGATGGAAAATGCGCCGGCGTCCTCCACAGCTTGGGCGTCGGCCAGCACGTCGTTGGCCGATTCGGTGGTCTTGCCTTGCACACGATAACCGCCGAAGGCGCGAACCGATTGGGGGGTTAAGCCAATGTGGCCCATCACAGGAATTTCGGCCTCGACCAGACGGCGAATGAGGCCCATCCGCTTCTTGCCCCCTTCGATTTTCACGGCCTCGGCGCCTCCTTCCTTGAAAAAGCGAATGGCGGTCCGCAGGCCCTCTTCTTCACTCGGGTGGTAGGAGCCGTAGGGGAGATCAACGACCAATAGGGCGCGCTGCGTCCCTCGGCGCGCCGCCCGCAGGTGGTGGAGCATTTCCTCCGCCGTCACCGGAATGGTGGATTCGTAGCCCAGCACCACCTGGCCCAGGGAATCTCCCACAAGAATCAGGTCGATCCCCGCCTCGTCCACCAACCGGGCTGTGGGATAGTCATACGCGGTCAGGCAGGTGATCTTTTTCCCACGCAGCTTGCGATCGAGAATCAGCGGGGCAGAAATCTTGCTTGCGGCCTCGGGCTTGGGGTCCATGGCTTCACCTCGCCAGGAGAAAACAAGAAGCCAAACTCAAAGGTACAACCCTCTCCATCAAAGGTCTTCCCATACCAGCTTACCATTCTCGCCGCCCATTCTCGCCGTACGGACGCACCACGCGGGAAAGAAAGTCATAGCCAAGCAGGGGCCAGACCAGGGGTTCAGGTCTGCGGGTCAGGACGCAGTCGGACAGGCGATGCCGTGGCGCCGGCAGACTGCTGACAGCAACGCCCACAGCGCGTCAAGCACCTCGCCTACCGATTCGGTGGCCGAGGTCGCTGTAGTTTCGTTCAGGTAGGACTCCAGCACCCCGCGTTCGACCGCAGCGTGCTCGCGATCCGCCTCCACATGGACGCGAAAGTAAGCCAGGCCGCGCTCGTCCCGGAAACTGTAGAATTTCCTCAATCCGTCAATCTTGGTTTCTGCCACAGCGGGAATTTGGCTCTCATACGCATAAAGAGCCGCCACACCATCGGCCGGGCTGCGGTCACGGCAGATTCTGCGAAAGGTATGAATCAGGCTTTTGGTCTCGTCCCACAGTTTCGCCTGCTGCACTTGTTCCCGATTCAGGCCCACGCCTTCGGCAAAGCGAAGCCACAGCTCCGGGTGGTTCGGGGTGCCAGCCTCTTCGTCCATCAGATTGGCCAGGATGTGCCGTCGGACGACGGCGTCCTCCGTGTGGGAGTGCAGGGCGGATAGGTAGGTGGGGAAGGCCGCAACGTGATGGTAATACTGCTCGGCATAGTCGCCGAGAGCATCGCGACTGAGCTTCCCCTGGGTCCAGCTCTGGTAGAAGGGATGTAGCAAAAGGCTGCGCGTGGCAACCTGCTGGTCAATGGCATCAAGGTAGGTATTGGCAATCACGTTCATGAACTAGGTTCCTTCTCTGTCTGGAATTCCCGCGCAGATGACGCAAGCACATCTTTATCTTGCCGTGGCCCTTGCCGCGGCGCGCATCAAAGATAGCTGAAGACTCCGCAAAAGGCAACGGTTCCGCGCTGCTTGCCCCGGGACACCAGATACCCGCCGCGCCGGTACCGGGGGCTCGACTCGTTCGGAGCCATACCCACAGGCCAGTGGCTGTCAGCAGTGCGCCCTAGCTGCTCAGAAGTCGTCCAGGGGGAAAGCCGGGCTGATGCCCGCGTTGTCCGCCAGGGTTGATCCCCAGGTTTGATCCCCTAGGGATGCTTGAACCCCCGAGGACGGAAATGTACAATAGCACTAGCGGAGGAGTGTGTGAGCAGGCAGTACACGAGTCTCTCAGGTTGAGGTCCATGCGTAACAATCCTCAAATCTGGCTTCAAATCTGGCTTCGAACCTGGCTTCGAATCTGGGGTTTGGTTTGCTGCCTGGTGGCCGTCTCAGCATGGGCAGGCTCGCAGCCGGCCGGCGAGACCGATGAGGGGGCGCTGCCGCCGCCGGCCAAGAGCCAGGTGGATTTTGGGCGCGATGTCGGTCCCCTATTCAAAGAGAGGTGTGAGTCCTGCCACGGGCCAGAGAAGCAGATGGGAGGGTTGCGGCTGGACAGTCGACAGGCTGCCCTGGCGGGTGGATACTCAGGCGCCGTCATCCTGTTGGGGAACAGTGCCGAGAGTAAGCTGATCCATATGGTAGCGGGGGTGAAGAAAGACAAAGACAAGGAAGGTTTGGTGATGCCGCTGGTGGGCGAAAAGCTCACCCCCGAGCAAGTGGGGCTCCTGCGGGCATGGATTGATCAAGGAGCCGAGTGGCCTGAGCAGCAGGCGGCCCCCAGTCCAGAAGTGGCTCAGAGCGAGAAACCCCAGACGACCCATTGGGCCTTCATACCGCCGCAACGGGCTGCCGTGCCTCAGGTCCGGAATCGGGCCCGGAATCGAACTTGGATAAGAAACTCCATCGATGCCTTTGTGCTGGCTAAGCTGGAGGTGGAAGGGATTGAACCTTCGCCGGAAGCTGACCGCACTACGCTGATCCGGCGGGTGAGTCTGGACCTGAGTGGCCTGCCGCCTACCCCCCGCGAAATCGATGAATTTCTGGCCGACAACCAGCCTGACGCTTATGAGCGTTTGGTGGACCGGCTGCTAGCCTCGCCCCATTACGGGGAGAAATGGGCCCGCCATTGGCTCGATCTGGCCCACTATGGCGAGAGCGACGGTTACGAAAACGATAGGGCCCGATCCCATGCCTGGCGCTGGCGTCATTGGGTGATCGACGCGCTGAACCGCAATATGCCCTTTGATCAGTTCACCATTGAGCAACTGGCGGGTAACCTGCTGCCCAACGCCACGGTGGAACAGAAGGTCGCGACCGGATTTCTGCGTCAGACCCTGACCAACCGCGAAGGCGGCATGCCTTTGGAACAGCGGCGCAACGAGCAGGTGCTGGATCGCACCAATACTCTGGGCACTGTGTGGCTGGGCCTGACGGTGGGTTGTGCGCAGTGTCACGACCATAAGTTCGATCCCGTTACCCAGAAAGACTATTACCAACTGTACGCCTTCTTTGATACCGGCCAGGAAGTCAACATTGAAGCCCCTTTGCCCGGGGAGTTGGGACCCTACCTTCTGCGGAAGCCCGAGTATGACAAGAAGAGACGGGAGCTATTGGCCGACTACGGTGTGCCGAAACTCTATCCAGAGTGGGAGAAGAAGATGCTGGAAACCGGCGACAATCTAGAGTCTGCCAGTCTCCCGTGGCAAGTCGAATGGCACTACCTAGCTGTTGACCCCGACCACGGGACCGACGGCGCGCAAGACCTCATCCGGATTCCCCCCGCTCAACGCTCCCAGAAGGTGCAGGACCTGCTCGTAGATCACTTGGTCAAGTGGCCTCCACCTGACTTTGGACCAAAAGAGAAAAAAAAGTTTAAAGAGCTGCGGAAAAAGCTGGAGTATCTAAAGGAGGAATATCCGGCGCTGAGCGAAGCGCTGACCCTGAACGAGAACCCTAATCCTCCTAAGACGCATTTACTCATTCGGGGCGTTTGGGATCGTCCGGGCATAGAGGTTCAACCCAATACGCCGGCGTTCCTACCGCCCCTGCGTTCCCCCAATGGTCACGCCAACCGCCTCAGCCTGGCGCGATGGCTGGTATCGACGGAGAACCCGCTGACGGCGCGGGTGACGGTGAACCGGATGTGGCAGGAGTTGTTTGGCCGGGGCCTGGTGGAAACCTCCGAGGACTTTGGCACCCGGGGCAAACCGTCTGCGCATCGGAAGCTGCTGGATTGGCTAGCGGTGGGGTTCATGGACAACGGCTGGAACGTGAAGAAGGTTCACAAGCTGTTGGTGACCTCGGCCACCTACAGGCAGTCGTCGAAGATCCGCCCGGAGCTGGAAGAGCGCGATCCCTCCAACCAGTTACTGGCGCGTCAACAGCGGCTTCGCTTGTCGGCGGAGCTGGTCCGGGACGTGACGCTGGCGGCCAGTGGCCTGTTGAACCCGGCCATCGGGGGCAAGAGCGTGCGCCCGCCGCTACCTGCCAGTGTCCTGGAACTCGGCTTTGGCATGAACGAGTGGATCTTCTGGAACGAGAGCCAGGGAGCGGACCGCTATCGCCGGGGCCTCTATACCTTCTTCCAACGGATGGTGCCCTATCCGCAAATGACGACCTTTGACGCGCCGGATTCGCTGAGTTCCTGTAGCCGGCGGGAGCGCTCCACCACCCCCTTGCAGGCTTTAAACTTGCTGAACGACCCGGTCTTTTTCGAGGCGGCGCAGGGCCTGGCTGCCCGGGTGCTACGAGAGAAACCCGGAAGTCTAAGTGACCGGATTGAGTATGCCTTCCGGCTGTGTCTCGCCCGCAAGCCCCGTCCGGCGGAGAAAGATCCCCTCATCCAGTATTACCAGCAGCGGAAGGAAGTTCTCGAGCGCGATCCTCAGTCCATAGAGAAGGTATTCCCCGCTCAGGGGGTGGACGGGGTGGAGCCTGCCGAAGCCGCTGCCTGGGTGGGTCTCAGCAGCGTGCTGCTGAATCTGGATGAGTTCATTACCAGGGAGTGAGCCATGGACTTTCAAGAGTTCCAGCGCATACAAAACCGTCGGAGTTTTCTACAGGAGTGTGCCGGCGGCATAGGGATGATCGCCTTCTGGCATCTGTTGGCGCTGGAAGGGTCGGCCGGAACCCTGAGCGAAGGATTGCCCGATGTGAATCCGCTGCAACCCAAGCTGCCCCATTTTACCCCCAAGGCCAAGAATGTGATTTTCCTGTTCATGGCCGGGGCGCCGAGCCAGATCGATCTGCTCGACCCCAAGCCGGAATTGAAGAAGTGGGAAGGGCAGAGCTTACCTGAGTCGATGAGGAAGCAAGTGGGCAACCTGGCCTTCATCCAGCCTACGGCTAAGATCTGGGCCAGCCCGCGGGTTTTTAAGCCCCACGGAGAATCAGGGATCGAGATTTCTGATTGGCTGCCCCATTTGGCCACCTGCGCTGACGACATCTCCCTGATTCGCTCAATGCAGACCAATCAGATCAACCACCACCCAGGTCAGTTGATGATCAACTGTGGGAGCCCGCTCCCGGGTCGTCCCTCGATGGGAGCCTGGGTGACCTACGGTTTGGGCAGCGAGTCGCAAAACCTGCCAGGTTTCGTAGTGCTCAGTTCCGGAGCAGGCGCCAGCGCGGGGACGCAGAACTTTAGCAGCGGGTTTCTGCCCTCCGTCTATCAAGGGGTGCCCTTCCGCAGCAAGGGGGATCCGGTGCTGTATCTTTCCAATCCCCCGGGC
>JAKZXP010000323.1:0-10270 GCA_047514915.1 Terriglobia bacterium | reverse complement strand
AACACTCAATGACGGAAGCGGAAGCCCTGGATCTGTTTCAAAGCGATGACCTGATCGGGATCGGCCTGGCTGCCGACACCGTGCGTCGCCGCCTGCACCCGGACGGCGTTGTCACCTATCTGATTGATCGCAACATCAACTACACCGGCCTCTGCACCGAATACTGCTCCTTCTGCGCCTTTTACCGCCCGATGGACTCCAGCGAAGGCTACCTGCTGGCACAAGAAACGGTGTTCCAGAAGATCCAGGAGACGCTGGCTCTGGGCGGGACGGGCGTCCTGATGCAGGGCGGGCTGCACCGCGACCTGAAGATCGAGTGGTACGAGGAGTTGTTGTCGGCCATTCGGCAGCGCTTCCCGCGCGTGCACCTGCACTGTTTCTCAGCCCCCGAAATCTTGAACATCGCCCAGATCAGCGGGCTGACCATTCGCGACACGATCGCCCGGCTGAAGGACTCCGGGCTGGATTCGATCCCGGGCGGCGGAGCCGAAATCCTGGACGACGAGGTGCGGTGGCGCATCAGCCGCCTGAAGTGCACCACCGAAGAGTGGCTCACTGTACACCGCACCGCGCACGCGCTCGGGTTGAGCACCACGGCCACCATGATGTTCGGCTGCGGGGAAACCTACGCGCACCGCGTCCGCCACTTCCTGCGCATTCGGCAATTGCAGCAGGACACTGGCGGGTTCACCGCCTTCATCCCCTGGATCTTCCAGCGCACCAACACGCCGCTGGGCAGCTTCATCAAGGAAGAAGCCACTGCAGTGGAGTATTTGAAGACCCTAGCCATCGCCCGCCTGTTCCTGGACGACATCCACAACGTGCAGGCTTCCTGGCTGACACCGGGCCTGAAGATGGGCCAGATCGCCCTGCGCTTTGGTGGCAACGATCTGGGCAGCATCCTAATCGAGGAGAATGTCGTTTCCGCGGCCGGTTGCGGGAACCGTACCAACGAAGAAGAGTTGCGCCGCATCATCCGCGACGCCGGTTTCCGGCCCGTGCAACGCGACACGCTCTACCGCGTCTACTTCCTGAAATGAGGCGGAGACAGGCCCATTCCCGCACCCTCAAGCTTCCCTCGGCGTTGGCCTTGGCGCTGGCCCTGAGTTTCTTGCTATCGCTTCTGCTGGTGCCGCCCCCACTTCGGGGCCAGCAACCCGATTCCGGCGAAGACGTCAACGATTGGAAATACAAGCATCTGGCGGTGGTGGTCCACAATTCCGGCGCCCACCGACCGACGGCGCTCTACTGCATTGATGTCCTGAACCAGCTGGCGGGGATCAAACCGCCTCCAGTGTCGGTCAGCTTGTTTGGGTTTGAGGAAGCGTTCCAGCAACTGGAAGGAGGACGTTTTGCCCGCAAAGTCCGCCTGCTCCTGCCCGATACGACCAGCGCCGCAGCCATGCGCGAGGCGGCCGATGAGCTGGTATTCCGTGGTCCCTCTCCGGTGTATGACGCTGTGGACGCCGCTTTGAATGCTGCGACTGAGCACCCCAAGGCCGCCGTGCTGCTCCTGTCGAACGGGATTGACAATGCCAGCGCCGCTTCGTTCAAGAACCTGGCTCGCCGCGCGAAGAAGACTGGCGTGCCCATCCTCGCGGTTTACCTTCCCGCCAACCCGCCGCAAAAGGGTCCCTCCCGCATGCGCCGTCTGGCCAAGGTTTCCGGCGGCCGCTTCATTGACGCGAGCGCCGAAGATGCCTGGCAGCAACTGCTGGCCGCGTTGCGCTGACGGATTCTGTAGATTAGCCGGAAAGATAGCCGCTACGGCTGGCTGGCGGAGGAGGCAGCCCGGAGCTGGGCGACGCGTTCGCGCAATTGTTCGGCGTTGTCGGCGTGCGGATTTCCGCGCAGGTACCACTCCAACGCCTGCACCTCCTCAAATGGCTGGTTACGACGACTGTAAATCTTGGCCAGGTGCAGGTGGACGGCCGACAGCGTTCCCGCCTTCCGGTAGGCCAGCGCGCGGTTGAAAGCGATTTCGGCCCGGTCCAGCTTGTTTTGCCGGAGCAGTCCTCGACCCAGGTGGAAGTGAGCCTTAGCGTCTGCGGTGTTGGCCGTAACTGCTTTCTTCAATGTGGCAACCGCACGCTTCACATCGCCCCGCGCCAACAGCATGCGGCCCTGAATCGTGCGGCAGCGCCAGGAGTTGGAATGTTTCTTAAGGCAGCGCGTCAGTAGTTCGGCCGCTTCCTGCTGTCGCCGGCCCCGCAAGTACATCTCAGCCAGCACCTCCATGGCCTGGCGTTGGGTGGGATGCTGTTTCAGAATGGCCTGCAACTGGTAAATTCCGGCCGCCCGCTGGCCCCGGTTGATCAGGTCGGCGGCAGCTTCCACCCGAGGGAGGAGCGGATCGGGCTTCGGTTGGTAGGTTTTCCGCCAGGTTTGTGCGCTGGCCCCGGGCTCCATCCATCCCAGGCACACCAACAATCCCCAGGTTAGCCAGAGGCGCCGCGGCCGCTTGTCAGCCACGGCTCCCCTCCGGCGCCACCGCCGGAGCCGGCTGCGGCTCAGTGGGCTTCTGTGACTCCTGCGACGCCACGTAGTAAAGGATCCGGCCGCAGTTCTCGCAGCTCCGAATCTGGTCGTTGGGTCTCACCTCCTGGTAGGCCTGAGGGCGAAGCCGCACGTTGCACTCACAGCAGGTACCGTCTCGCACCTCGGCCACCGCTACCCCTTTTCGATGGCGCAACAGCGTATCGTAAGAACCCAACACCTCGGCCGATATCTGCCGACAGTACTCTTCCCGCCGTTGCCGCAGCTCGGTCAACGCTTCCTCATCGACCTGGGTCTGGGTAGTGGCTTCCGCCTTCTCCTTCTCCACGGCCTTGCGCTCGCCCACCAGTTGCTCTTCCGCCTGCCGAACCCGCCCTTCCAGTTCCTCAGCGGCAATCATCCGCTCCAGGATAGTGTCTTCGATCTTGCGAATTTCCCCTTCGGCAAACTCGATCTCATGCTGGAGCGCCTTATACTGGTCGTTGGTTTTGACTTCATAAATCTGGTCCTTGTACTTGGAGATTTTCAGCCGGTGCGGCGAAATTCCACCTTCCAATCTTCGGCGCTCCAGCTGATTGTCGGCCAAGACCTGCCGGTCCCTTTCTAGCTGACGCTGGGCGCCGGCCAGCTTACTTTCGATCTGCTGGATATGTCGGGGCAGATAAGCGACTTCTGCGGAGAGGCGCGCGATCTCTCTGTCCACAGCTTGCAACTCGATGGCAAGCTTCAGGTCCGGATGCATGAAATTCCTGTTGACATCCCAGGCTTGCTCCATTCTAACACGTGCCTGGGCGGTCACGTCCCTCTGCGACTGGTGTCGTTTCCGCTTTCCTGCGTTTTTGCGAGGGGATCGCCCAACCTGATCTGGAAAGCGCCCCTAGTCGCAAGGCCCTAGTCGCAAGGCCCTAGTCGCAACGAACGACGGCTGGTATCGTAAGTAGATGCATCTGGCGGAGCTGACGCGCAAATTGGTGGATATCGAGTCCATCACGGGACGGGAGCACGAGGTCGCGCTGTTTGTGGCCGACTACCTGCGCGGCCTGGGCGCCCGGGTGGAAGTGGAGGAAGCCGCGCCCGGACGCCCGAACGTCTTTGCCTGCTGGGGCCAACCGCTGGTGACTCTCTCGACGCACAGCGACACGGTGCCTCCCCATAGCAGCTCCGGGGAAGACGGCGAATACATCTACGGCCGGGGTTCCTGCGACGCCAAAGGCATCATGGCCGCCCAGATCAAAGCCGCCGAGCGCCTGCGGGAACAAGCCGTCGAGAATTTCGGACTGCTGTTTGTGGTGGGCGAGGAGCGGGACTCGACGGGAGCCGCCTTCGCCAACGACCATCCGCGCGGCTCGCGCTTCCTGATCAACGGCGAGCCTACCGAAAACCGGCTGGCCCTGGGTTGCAAGGGCGCTCTGCGGCCGGTATTGGAAGCGCGCGGGCGGTCGGCCCACTCGGCCTATCCCGAGCTGGGAGAATCGGCCATTGAAAAGTTGCTGACGGCGCTGGTCAACCTGCGTTCCATTCCGCTGCCCTGTGACGACCTGCTGGGTGCCTCTACTTATAACATTGGCCTCATCGAGGGCGGCTGCGCTCCCAACGTCATCCCCGACCTGGCCCGGGCAGAGGTGCTGTTCCGCCTCGTGGATTCCTCCGAGCCGGTCAAGCAGGCCATTGCCCGCGCCGTTGCCGGATTGGCCGAGATCCGCTACGTGCTGGAGATCCCCGCCATCCGCCTCGAAGCCATGGAAGGCTTCCCGACGACGGTGGTATCCTTCACTACGGATATTCCCAGGCTGAGCAACTGGGGACGCCCCTACTTAGTCGGGCCTGGGTCCGTCCGGGTGGCACACACGGACCATGAACGCGTAGCTAAGCAGGAGCTGGAGCAAGCCGTGGGAATCTACTCGGAAATGACAAGGAGACTGCTGGCCGAGTGCAGGTAGCGCCCTCGAGGGCGGCCGACAAGGGGTGGCTGAGTTACTAATGAATAGGGCGGGAGGCCGGTAGATATGAGCAAATACGGATTCTCGTTCTCGTGGAAGCGAGCGATTGGTGTCAGCTCTGCGAAAGCAAAGCTGTCCAGACAAGTTGGAATCCCATTGAGCAAATCCGGCCGCCGGCGCAAGGCTGGAAAAGCAATGGGATATTGCATAGTGCTGGCCTTCGCTTCAGCGATCGTGATTGCTGCGCTCTTTTTTAGTCTGAGCGCCCTGGCGCATAGCGGTGGATTGGATCGCCTCGGCTGTCACCACGATCGGAAACGCGGCGGCTATCACTGCCACAAGGGTCCCCTTGCTGGTCGCAGATTTAACTCGAAGCAAGCGGCGCTAGATGCATTGCAGCGGAAACGCAATTCGCAAAAACACAAAGAGGATAGAACCAAAAAGAAAGAGTCAAAAGAGGAGTAAAGGTGAGCTTCGGCGGTGGAGCTGAGGCCTAGGGTGAAAAATTGCTATGCGGATAGAGGCTGGAATTTTGGGCGCCACCGGGATGGTGGGGCAGCAACTGGTCCGGCTGCTGGAAAATCATCCCTGGTTTGAGTTGAAGTGGGTGGCAGCTTCGGGCCGCTCTGCGGGCCGCGCCTACGCTGAAGCCGCGCCTTGGCGGCTGGCGTCGCCGATGCCCGACCAGACCCGCAATTTGCGGGTGGAGGAGTGCCGACCGGGCGGTGGGCCACGCTTGGTCTTCTCCGGGCTGGATACCTCAGCGGCGCAGGAAATCGAGCCGGAATTTGCCCGCTGCGGCCATGTCGTCGTCAGCAACGCCGGCAGTTTCCGCATGGAACAGGATGTGCCCTTGTTGGTGCCGGAGATCAACGCCGAGCATCTCGGGCTGCTGGCCGCGCAAGAGCCGCGCGGGTGGAAAGGAAAGCTAGTCACCAACCCCAATTGCTCGGCCATCACTCTGACGATGGCGCTGGCGCCGCTGGAGCGGGCCTTTGGGTTGAAGCGCGTGCTGGTAACCACTTTGCAGGCCGTCTCCGGCGCCGGCTACCCCGGCGTAGCGTCGCTGGACATCCTGGGGAACGTGATCCCATTCATTCGCAACGAGGAAGAAAAGATCGAGGAGGAAACGCGCAAGATTCTCGGGCGGCTGCGCAACGGTAAGGTGGAAGAGGCAGCCATCACGATGAGCGTGCAGGCCAACCGTGTTGCGGTGCTCGACGGCCACACCGAAAGCATCGCGGTGGAACTGCACCAGTCCGCCGGCTTGCAGGATCTGAAGCAAGCCTGGCGCCAGTTCCGGGGCGTGCCGCAGGAGCGGCGCTTGCCCAGCGCGCCGGCGCATCCGGTAGTGGTGATGGAGGAACCTGACCGGCCGCAGCCACGCCTGGACGTGGAGCGAGAGGCCGGAATGGCCACCTTCGTCGGGCGCGCCCGCCCCTGCCCGGTGCTCCACTACAAGTTCACCGCTCTGGGGCACAACACCGTGCGGGGCGCGGCCGGCGCGGCTCTGTTGAATGCCGAGCTGATGAAATCCGAAGGACTGCTCTAATCCCATTCACCGCAGAGGTCGTAGAGAACACAGAGTTGACGGAAGCTAAAGAACTCAATCAATTAACTGACTCCGTTATCGGGGCTGCTATTGAAGTGCACCGGGCCCTTGGCCCAGGCCTACTTGAGTCTGCCTACCAGATGTGCTTGGTTTTTGAGCTTTCACAACGTGGCCTAAAGGTGGAACAACAGAAACCGCTCCCGGTAGTGTATCACACGGTCAAGCTTGATTGCGGATATCGCCTTGACCTCGTGGTGCAAGACGCAGTGATTGTAGAAATCAAATCAGTCGACCGACTCATGCCAATCCACGAAGCCCAGCTGCTCTCCTATTTAAAGCTTGGCGGATGCAAGGTTGGCCTGCTGCTTAACTTTAACGTCAACATGCTCAGACAAGGCATTCGACGAATTGTAAATGGTTTTGTCGATCCGGACGGGACACGCGCAAGAGATACAGGCAAGATGCATTGAGGCGAGAGGGTGGAATGATTCTCTGCGTCCTCAGCGATCTCTGCGGTGCATCATGACAATGCACAAGCGGTTCAACATCCCATGGCCTCCTTTTCCTTTCGGAAGCAGCCGGAACAAGAACGCTCGGGGAAAGCAGGCGATAGTTCAGTCATGATTGTCTTGAAATTCGGTGGAACCTCGGTAGGGAGCGCCGAGGCCATCGAGCGCGTGGCCGATATCGTCGCGGGGCGCGTGGCGGAGCGTCCGCTGGTGGTGGTCTCGGCCATGGGGAAGACCACCGACCGGCTGCTGGAGCTGGCCACCACCGCAGTCGAGGGCGACCGCAAGCGGGTCGTGGAGCTGCTCGGCGACCTCCGCGACTTCCACGGTCGCGAGGCTCGCAAGCTGGTTCCGCCAGCGCGCCGCGCGCCGCTGGAAACCTGCCTGGAGGAGCACTTCCAGGAGCTGTCCGAGCTGGTCAAGGGACTCTCGGTGCTGGGGGAGTTGACCCCACGCGCCACCGACGCCATTGCCAGCTACGGCGAGCGGCTCTCGTCGCTGGTCGTCAGTCAGGCCTTTGAGCACCGCGGCCTGTCCGCCGCACTGCTGGATTCTCGCCGCTACATCGTTACCGACCAGCGGCACACGCAAGCGACGCCGCTGTTCGAGCCAACCAAAGAACGGCTGCGCCAGGTGGTCCCCGAACTGCTGGCCGAAGGCCGCATCCCGGTGATGGGTGGCTACATCGCCGCCACCGAGCAAGGCGTCACCACCACTTTGGGCCGCGGCGGCTCCGATTTCACTGCCTCCCTCGTCGGGGCGGCGCTGGGGGCCGAGCGGATTGAGATCTGGACCGACGTGGATGGCATGCTCACCGCCGACCCAACGCTGTACCGCGAGGCCCGCCGGGTGAAGATGATTTCCTTCGAGGAGGCCAGCGAGCTGGCCTATTTCGGCGCCAAGGTGCTCCACCCCAGCACGCTGCTTCCCGCTGTGCAGAAACAGATCCCGATTTCAATCCTGAACTCGCACAGGCCACAGGCGGCGGGCACCGTCATCAGCCAGCAGGCGCCCAGGACGCGCAATATTTTCAAGTCCATCGCCTGCAAGAAGAACATCACCATCGTGAACATCTGTTCGACGCGGATGCTGATGGCTTACGGATTTCTGCGGGCCATCTTCGAGGTGTTCGAGCGCTACCAGACGCCGGTGGACATGGTGTCCACTAGCGAAGTCAGCGTGTCGCTGACGGTGGATAACCCGAGCCGCCTGCAGGAAATCGTTGCCGAGCTGCGCCGCATCGCTCACGTTTCCTACGAGGAGGGCAAAGCCATCGTTTGCCTGGTGGGCGATAACATCAAGTTCACCCCGGGCGTCGCCGGCAAAGTATTCAAGGCCGTTGAGAAGGTCAACGTGCGCATGATCTCGCAGGGCGCCTCGGTGCTGAACATCAGCTTTGTGGTGGACGAGGACCGGCTGAAAGAGGTAGTCTCCCGCCTGCACCGGACCTTCTTCCGCAAAGTGGACCCCAGAGTCTTTGAATAATGCTTTCTACTGAAGGGTCGGCAATGAAGATCGTGCTTCTCGGCTACGGCAAGATGGGCAAGCTGCTGGATGAGCTGGCCCCCTCCCTCGGCATGGAGGTCGTCGAGCGCCTGGACATCTGGAACAACCAGGGCGGGGTGGGCATCACCAAGGAGAATTTCCAGGACGTCGAGGTGGCGCTGGACTTTTCGATGCCGGAGGCGGCGCTGGAAAACATTCCCCGGGTGGCCGGGCTGGGCGTCAACCTGGTGGTGGGCACGACCGGCTGGCACGACAAGCTGGACCAGATGCGCGCCACCGTGGAGGAGCACGGCATCGGGATGGTCTACGGCTCCAATTTCTCCATCGGCGTGAACATCTTCTACCGCGTAGCGGAAACCGCCGCACGGTGGCTGAAGGAACGTCCCGAGTATGACCCCTGGGTTTACGAAATCCACCACCGGGCGAAGTTGGACGCGCCGTCAGGCACGGCGCTGAAGTTGCGCGATGTGCTGCTGGCCGAATACGGGACGCGCTCCATCTGCGTCTCCAGCGCCCGCGCCGGCACCGTCCCGGGCGAGCACACGGTAGGGTTCGATTCCGAGGCCGACACCATCACCTTGACGCACACTGCCCGTAGCCGGAAGGGCTTTGCCCTGGGAGCGCTCCGCGCTGCCGAGTGGGTTCGCGGCAAGCGCGGCCTCTACGAGTTTTCGGAAGTCCTGTTCGGGGACGCCAGCTAAATGAGTCCGTACTGTGGGCTGGCGAAAGGTAAACTCAAAGCCGAATTCCGAAATGAGCAATCAGGAGGGGTGCAATGGGCGCCACAACGCTGAAGGGCTGCGGCACTGCGCTGGTCACTCCGTTCCGAAGCGACGGCGCGCTGGACGAAGACGCGCTGCGGCGTCTGGTCCGTTTCCAGGTGCAGGAAGGTATTGACTTCCTGGTGCCCTGCGGGACCACCGGGGAAAGCCCCACGCTCACGCACGAAGAGCACCTGCGCGTGGTCGAAATCACGCTGGAGGAGTCGCGGGCAGGCGGGCGGGCGGTGCCAGTGTTCCCCGGGGCCGGCGGCAACAACACCGCCAAGATCGCCGCGCTGATCCGTGAGCTGGAAGCGATGGGTGTGGACGGGATCGTGTCGGTCTCGCCCTACTATAGCAAGCCCACCCAGGAAGGCATCTACCAGCACTACCGCGCGCTGAACGACACCACGCGCCTGCCCCTCATCGTCTACAACGTGCCAGGGCGCACTGGCTCCAACATCGAGCCCGCGACCCAAGCACGGCTGGCAGGGCTGCCCAACATCGTGGGCGTGAAGGAAGCCTCCGGGAACATCACCCAGATGGCCGAGGTCCTCCAGGCTGTACCGGAGGGGTTTGCCGTGCTGTCAGGCGATGATGCCGTCACGCTGCCGCTCATGGCTCTGGGGGGCGTCGGGGTCATTTCGGTAGCCTCGAACGAAGTGCCCGGCGCGATGGCGCGGCTGACGGCGAAATGCCTGGCCGGAGATTTTTCAGCGGCCCGGCAACAGAACCGCAGCCTGTTGCCGCTGATGCAGGCCAATTTCATTGAGTCGAATCCCATCCCGGTAAAGGCGGCGTTGGCCATGATGGGCCTGATCGAGGAGCGCTACCGCCTGCCGCTGGTGCCCATGAAGCCGGAGAACCGCGCCCGGCTGGAAAAGGTACTGGACGCGCTGGGTCTGCTGGCCGTACAGGTCCCAAAGTAAAAGGTCCAAAGTCGCCAGTCCTTGGACGTGTCTGCTTTGGACATAGGACGTTGGCCCTGAACTCATGACCCTTCAGCAACGCATCGAGCGACTCTTCGATGCCTCGCCGGTCGGCGAGGAGCACCTAGCCGCGTTTGAAGAACTGAAGGCCGAGCTGAATGCAGGCCGTGTGCGCGCCGCTGAGCCCGATCCGGGGGCCGCGCCGACCGGCTGGCGAGTCAATCCCTGGGTCAAGAAGGGCATCCTGATTGGCTTCCGAGCCGGAGCGCTTCAGGAAATGTCGGTAGACCGCTGGCCCTTCTTTGACAAGCACACCTTTCCGCTGAAGCGGCTCGAGGTGGCCAGTGGGGTGCGGGTTGTTCCCGGAGGTTCCTCGATCCGCGACGGCTGCTTCGTTGCCAGCGGCGTCACCTGCATGCCCCCGATGTATATCAACGCGGGCGCGTACGTGGACGAAGGGACGATGGTGGACTCGCACGCGTTGGTCGGCTCCTGCGCCCAGGTAGGCAAGCGGGTGCACCTGAGCGCGGCGGCACAGGTCGGGGGCGTGCTGGAGCCAGTGGGCGCGCTGCCGGTG